>JBLRWR010000019.1:0-17494 GCA_047921135.1 Candidatus Brevefilum sp. | reverse complement strand
CTACGTGTGTGGATTAACAATTCGGGAATGGTATTGGTTTTTGATTTAAGTTTTTTTGCATCAAAGACACGAAAGTAAAAATATCGTGGCATGGCATCTCTTCTGCTTGCCATGCCCCGATATTTCACATAGGGCAGGTGGGAGTCGAACCCACACGGTACTACTACCGAAGGATTTTAAGTCCTTTGCGTCTGCCATTCCGCCACTGCCCCAAGTTCAGCCATAATTTTACCATTATCCGCCGGCTTGTGAAGGTGGGAATATTTTGGGCCCCTGGGGTTCTGCGGCTCCTTATTAAGTCTCCCTTTAATCAACAATCACACGAATATGTTCTTCGTACTGACACCCCGCCGGGGTGTCTCTACAGAAAATGCAATTGATCTTTACCAAGGTTTTTCCTTATTGCAGTGCTAAATAATGAGCAAGCCATTTTTGGGAGAAGAAACACGATTTTGATAGGGTTAATAAATTACCGTAACAGAAATTAACCTTCTCTTCCTATGAGAAAGGTCATTGCCTTCCATTTACCATTCACACCTTACCAGTTACAACACCCCCAATTCTCGTTTATAATGGCAGCATGTCGCCAGCCGACACAATATTTATGCATTAGAAAGCGCACACGTTTTATGACCCTCTCTTTATCCTTTGGTAATTGGATTCTAGCCCTCACCCCGGTGCTGGTGGTGTTGGTCATGATGCTTGGCTTTCGGGCTGGCGGCAGCCGGGCTGGTGGGATGGGCTGGCTGGCGGCTGTAACGGTAGGCCTGATCTTTTTTGGGGCGGGCTTTGAGCTGATGGCGGTGGCACAGGTCAAGGCGATTTTGCTCAGCCTGGATGTGTTGTATATCATCTGGACGGCGCTGCTCTTGTTCCACATCGCTGATGAGGCCGGTGCTATCCGCATGATTGGGCGTGCCCTGCCTCAGCTGACCGAGGACCGTGTGATGCAGTCCCTGCTGATCGGGTGGCTGATGGTCACATTCATCCAGGGGACGGGCGGGTTTGGCGTGCCCGTGGCGGTGTGTGCGCCTATGCTGGTGGCTGTTGGGTTCACGCCCATCCAGGCCGTGGCCATGGCCTCGTTGGGGGACACCTGGGCGGTTACCTTTGGCTCCCTGGGCACCTCCTTTCAAACCTTGATGGCGGTGACGGGCCTGTCCGCAGATGCCCTGGCGCCCTATTCTGCCATCCTGTTGGGGATCGCCAGCTTTCCCAGCGGGCTGCTGGTGGCAATCATCGGCAATGGCTGGAAGAGCTTCAAGCGGGCCTTGCCGCCCGTGCTATTACTCTCGGTGGTGATGGGTGTGGTGCAATACCTGCTGGCCACCAACGGTTTGTGGACCCTGGGCAGCACCGGCGCGGGCCTGGTGGGGCTGGCGGTGGGATTTTTATTACTCCGGCTGCCCGCCTACCGCAACCATCATGCACCAGCCCCAGACCCCTCAATGGCTGAGGGCGGCCGGGATGCGGGCAAGTCGTTGTGGCTGGTGTTGATCTGTTATGTAATTTTGGTGGTTCTGGCATTCGGGGTTAACCTGGTCAGGCCTGCAGGCGCCTTTTTGAGCCAGGTACGGTTCTCGCTGGATTTCCCGGCGGTGAGCACCCAATATGGGTGGACAACGCCCGCCGGCCCGGGCAGGAGCATCAATATCTTTGGGCATCCTGGGGCGATCCTGTTATACACCAGCCTCCTGTCCTTCATTGTCTACAGGGCCGTCGGCTATCTCCAGCCGGGCGCATCCAAACGCATCCTCAACCGGGTGGTTAGAGGCGGGGTGAATTCAAGCCTGGGCATCCTGGCCATGGTGGGCGTGGCTTCGATCATGCTGCACACGGGCATGACCCATCTGCTGGCGGAGGGGCTCAGCGTGAGCATTGGCCGAGATTTCTATCCCATGATCGCGCCGGTGATTGGCGCATTGGGCGCTTTCATCACCGGCAGCAACACCAATTCCAACGTGCTGTTTGGCGCCCTGCAGCAGAGCTCAGCTGTGCTGTTGAAATTGAGCGTCCCCCTGGTATTGGCAGCGCAGACGGCTGGCGGGTCGGTGGGGAGTGTGTTGGCGCCAGCCAAGGTGATTGTCGGATGCAGTACCGTGGGGCTTGCGGGTGAGGAGGGTGTGGTGATGCGTAAGATCATCGGGTATGGCCTGGTGCCCATTGCCACCGTCGCCCTGGCGGCCTGGATCATTCACTTGTTAGGGTACGCATAGAGAAGCATGACATGAACCATTTACCTCCTTTTCAATGGAAAAAACGACTGCGCGTCCGAGTAATGCTGCTGATCGGCCAACTTGTCCTGCCTTTTGGCCTGTATTTTGCTTTAAGATGGCCAAGCAACCTGCCCGCCGGGTTGATTGCCGGGTTGATCGTTGCAAGCATGTTCTTTTTGGTGTGGTTGTAATGAAAAAGCTTATCCGCAGCAAACATCGCCGTCTGAGCCAGTTCCTGTATTCGCTCAGCCTGGTTTTTCTGGGTTTAGGCCTGTTCAGCCTGGGCTGGGCGGTGTGGCCGGCGCCAACGGATGCCGTTATGTTCAATATCCCGGACGGCTTGCTGCCTGGCGCACCTGCGGGTGAGGCCTTTGCCAGCTTATCCGCCTATACCCTTGAGATTTCATGGCCTGCCTGGGTGCGCAAGGGAGAGCGCGGTGTGCTCTCCCTGCGTTTGACCGACCAGGACCCCCTGCCTGCCGGACTGGCGGATGAGTCACAGGTTGTGCTGGCTGAGCCGGTGCTCTATCCGCTTCATGTGGACCCACCCGGGGGCGTCCAGGCCAGCCTGGGGGATGACCAGACGCTCGAGTTGACCTGGGCGGTCAGCGGCGAGACGGCTGGGGATTATGCAGGAAAGCTATATGTCTCCTTTGGATTTTTTGATGATGCTGAGGATGCGCTGATTTCAGTCCCTGTAACAGTGGTGGACCTGCAGGTGCGGGTGATCGAGCTTTGGGGCTTGGCATCCGGGCTGGTGATCTGGCTGGGGTTTGTGAGCCTGGTGCTGTGGGGTGCGCTGTTTGTGTCGGGGCGGGTGGTGAGTAGCTGAAAGTTGATAGAAAATAGCTGATAGTAAAAAGATTGATAGATTATGCGATCTTTTGGCTTGGTTGGGCTGAGAAGAGGTTGTGGATGATGGATGAAAAAAATGAGACACGAATAGATGGTGACGCCCGTGGCGGGCGGCCAAAGGCCCCGGTGGCGCTGATCCCATTGATGGGAGGCTGCCTGACCTTTGCCCTGGCGACGGTTGCTATCCTGGTAGGACTGCTGATTGACCTGCGTCTGGGCACGACCCCGCGCTGGACCTTGATCATCCTGATTGGCAGCGCGCCGTTAGCCCTGGGCGGGGTTTACTTCTTCGTCCGGCGCTATTTGGGCAGGCTGCGGGCAGAGCAGGAGCTGCCTAAAAATGATGATGCGTGAGAAATCAGTCACTATTCAGATGTCTTTTTTGGTAAAATATCTGAGTTGCTCCCTCAGCAATTAAATTGTTAGTTTTGATGGGCGTTTTGAATAGAGAGAGATGATGAACAAATCACCTGTGATCATTACTGAAGGATTGACCCGCTGTTTTGGCGATCTGACTGCGGTGGATGACCTCAATTTAACGATCTACCCGGGGGAGGTATTGGGTTTTTTGGGGCATAACGGCGCTGGCAAGACGACCACCGTCCGGCTGTTGAATGGTGTGCTGACACCCACAGCAGGTACGGCCAGGGTGCTGGGCCTGGATCCGGCCGTGGACGGCGCTGAATTGCGGCAGCGGACAGGCGTTCTGACGGAGACGCCCTCGGTCGATGAGCGCCTGACCGGCTATGAGAACCTGGCTATATTTGCCGCCCTGTTCAACGTCCCCCCGGCGGAGGTTGACCGGCGGGTAGGGGAGCTGCTGGAGGTGTTTCAGCTCACCGAGCGTGCTGGAGACCGGGTAGGGGAGTACAGCAAGGGCATGAAACAAAAGCTGGCCCTGGCGCGGGCGATGATCCACCAGCCCGAGGTGCTCTTCCTGGATGAGCCCACAGGCGGGCTTGACCCGGTTATCACCCGCCAGGTGCATGACCTGATCAGGGACCTATCCAAAGATGGTTACCATACCGTTTTTCTTTGCACCCACAATCTGGCGGAAGCCCAGCGTCTGTGTGACCGGGTGGCCGTGCTGGAACACGGCAAAATGGTTGCCCTGGGCAGCCCGGGAGAGCTGGCCCGGGACCTGTGGAAGGGCGTGCGCCTGGAAGTGGAAATCTCGCCCGAGGCACTCACGGCGGCACTGAAGACGTTAACTGCGATGCCGGATGCGCGGGAGGTCACCCAGAAGGAGGGCGACCCGGTGATTTCACTCTCGCTGACCCAGCGCGACCAGGTGCCGGAGATGGTCGGTCGGTTGGTGGCAGCAGGCGTCCCGCTTTACCGCTTGACGCCCATGGAACCCAATTTGGAGGATATCTATTTTGCCCTGCATGAAGGCAATCATGAGGAGGTGCGGCAATGAATTGGCGTGCAATCAAAGCGATCATCCGGCGGGATTTACTGGCGGTCATCCGCAGTAAAGGTGTGTTGCTGCCCCTGATCATCGTCCCGCTGTTGTTCATGATCGTTATCCCCGGTGTGTTTGGGTATTTTGCGCCTGTGCTCAGTGAGCTGCCGGGTGCCAACATGCCAGATATCTCGCTGTTTTTGGATAATTTACCCCCAGAGATGCTGGCTCAATTTGAAGGCTATACCCTCGACCAGTTGATGATCGTCTTTACACTCGTGTATATGTTTGCCCCTATGTTCCTGATCATCCCCTTGATGGTGGCCAGCGTGGTGGCCTCAGATAGCTTTGCCGGAGAAAAGGAGCGCAAGACGCTGGAAGCGCTGATCTACACCCCAACCACCGATTTGGAATTGTTTGTGGCCAAAGTGCTCTCGGCTATGGTTCCCGCGCTGGGCGTGTCGTTGGTTGGGTTTATTCTCTATGCACTGACAGCCAATATTGCCGCCTGGCCGACCATGGGGCGTGTTTTCTTCCCCAACACAGCCTGGATCATCCTGGTGTTGTGGGTAGCCCCGGGGGCGGCGGCCACGGGATTGGGTGCCACGGTCCTCGTCTCCTCCAAGGTGAACTCCTTCCAGGAAGCCAACCAGATCGCGGGTGTGATTGTGCTGCCGATTTTGGCGCTGGTGGTGGCCCAGATCTCCGGGGTGATGTATTTGAGCAACCTGCTCACCCTCCTGTTGGGGCTGGTGTTCTGGATCAGCGGCGGGATTTTGCTGTACTTTGGTGTGCGCACATTTCGGCGCAGCGAGATCCTCGCCCGGGGGTGAGGGGGTTTGCGCCGGGCACCTGGAAAGCATGTGGCCGCCAGCATTGCCCTCACATTTCCTACTCATATGTTGACAAAGGTATATTATTGTGTTATCCTGTACATTAATGTACAGGATAACACAACTCAATCTCACCAATCGGCGGATTTTTCATACAAATGATCTTGCAGTCCTGTGGGGAATTGATGATCGCAATCTTCTGTATAAAACAATTTCGCGTTACCTGGCACGCGGCATCCTTTTTCATATCTTCAAAGGCCTTTACGCCACAGTACCACTCTCTGATTTAGATTCCCTTGAAGTTGGGACGGCGGTCATTCACCGTTACGCTTACCTTTCAACGGAAACGGTATTAGCCCAGGCTGGGATCATCTCACAAGCGGTTTATGACCTGACCTTTATTACTGATCAGTCCAAACGTGTCCAGGTAGGTGAGTGGTCATTCCGATACAGGCAAATGAAGGATACCTTTCTGTATCACCCGATGGGCATCGAACAGCATCTGCATGGCTTTGTCGCCACACCTGAACGGGCTGTGGCTGACCTGCTTTATTACAATCCACGCTATCATTTTGATGTTCCAGAGCTGATTAATTTTGACCAGGTTCGTGTGATCCAGCAGGAGGTTGGGTATGGCATTGGTTGACCTGCGATCTGAAGATATCATTCACAAATCAAACCTGCACCGGCTTTTGATCGAGATTGTTGATCAGCCATACCTGAGCCAATCTTTGGCCTTCAAAGGTGGGACTTGCGCTGCAATGTTGGGCTATTTGGACCGTTTTTCAATTGACCTGGATTTTGACGCACTAGCAGGGGCAGATGAAGATAAGCTGAGAGCGGGGTTTGATCATGCCTTTGCCACTCTGGGGTTTGAAGTCAGAGTTGCTTTTGACACCGTTTTGTTCTTCCAGTTGAAATATCAAAATGAACCTGGCAAACGCAACACCCTCAAAATTTCTGCCAGTACAGAGCGGGTGGCTGCCAACCAGTACCGGGTGGCCTATTTCCCGGAAGTTGACCGTTTGATTAACTGCCAAACCATTGAAACCATGTTTGCTAATAAGCTGGTCGCTGTAATGGATCGCTATGCTCGCCATCAGACGATAGCGGGGCGTGATCTTTATGATGTACATCATTTTTTCATCCGTGGTTTCAATTATCATTTTGACGTCATCCGAGAACGCACAGGTTTAGCGCCTGATGAATTCTTCGGCCAATTGATGGAATTTATTAGAACTCATGTCACCGAGAAAATCATCAATGAGGATTTGAATTCATTATTGCCCAACCGGCAGTTTCAAAAAATCCGGAAAATCTTAATCCCAGAAACCTTATCCTTGCTTGAGCGGGAACTGAGAAAATCAAGTGATGATCTTCACACCGAGGCGTGAGGTAGGGGGCGGTGATGGCCTGGGGACGATTATCCTGCCTGGTAGGCTACCGGATGTTCCAGACCAATCGGTCCTGCATTGGCCTGAAAAATCATCATGAAAGTAATTTTTACCCGCCCAATTCTACGGTAATCGTAAGACGAAAATTTTCTGTTCTGGTTAAAACTAAAGATTAACCTCAGCTTTTTAGGTGTTTAACCTTAAAGTGCCTTAAAACGACCCAAATTTATTAAGAAGAGCAATTATAATTGAGGCTGGTCATTTGGCTTATCACCTGACGAGTGACCCCAACCAACCGATCCAAACCAGGAGAACCCACCCATGCCCATCCCCTTTGTTGAACCCTTCCGCATTAAGGTCGTTGAACCGATCAAACAGACCACCCGCTCCGCCCGCGAGCAGATCCTCGCACAGGCTCACAACAACCTGTTTGGTGTGGCGGCTGAAGATGTGTTTATCGATTTCCTGACCGATTCGGGTACCAACGCCATGAGCGACCGGCAGTGGTCGGCCATGATGGTTGGCGACGAGTCCTACGCCGGCGCGCGCAGCTTTGCCAACTTTGAACGAGCGGTGCAGGAGGTGCTCGGGTTCCCGCAGGTATTGCCAACCCACCAGGGCCGCGGTGCTGAAGGGATCCTATTCA
This sequence comes from Candidatus Brevefilum sp., assembly GCA_047921135.1. Lineage (GTDB taxonomy): Bacteria > Chloroflexota > Anaerolineae > Anaerolineales > Anaerolineaceae > Brevifilum. The sequence goes on along the minus strand of JBLRWR010000019.1, from coordinate 10,145 downwards.
AAACGCTGGTGAAGGCCGGGCAATCTGTGCCCAACAACCGCCATTTTGACACCACCCAGGCCAATTTGCTGGCTTTGGGCGCCAACCCGGTTGACCTGGTGGTGGATGAAGCGGCAGACCCCAGCAGCGACCTGCCCTTCAAAGGGAATATGGATGTGGCTAAACTGGAGCACTTCATCCAGGAAACCGGCCCGGAGAACATCCCCCTGGGCATGTTGACGGTGACCAACAACTCTGCGGCCGGGCAACCTGTATCGATGGCCAATATCAAAGCCACCGCGGAGGTTTACCGTCGCTATGGCATCCCCTTCTTCATCGACGCCTGCCGCTTTGCCGAGAACGCCTGGTTTATCAAGAACCGCGAGCCGGGTTATGCCGAGCGATCCGTGGGTGAGATTGCCGTAGAGATGTTTTCCTATGCCGATGGCTGCACGATGAGCGCCAAGAAGGACGCCATCGTCAACATCGGCGGGTTCCTGGCCTGCCGGGACGAGGACCTCAAGCTCAGGCTGGCACAGCACTTGATCATCCAGGAGGGCTTCCTGACCTATGGCGGCCTGGCCGGGCGCGATCTGGAAGCGATCGCCGTTGGCCTGCGTGAGGGTGTCTCCGAGGATTACCTGGCTTACCGCGAGCGCCACACCGCCTACCTGGGAGAAGTGCTGCGCTCGGCGGGGATGAGCGTGTACCTGCCGACCGGCGGGCATGCGGTGTATGTGGATGCTGGCCGGACCCTGCCCCATATCCCCCCGGCGCAATTCCCGGGTGTGGCCCTGGCGAATATGCTCTATATTGAAGGCGGCGTGCGCACGGTGGAGATTGGCAGCTTGATGTTCTCGCATCCTGACCCCGTGACCGGGGAGATCATCCCCGCGCCCAATGAGCTGGTGCGTTTTGCCATCCCGCGGCGGGTGTACACCCGCAGTCACCTGGATTACGTCGGCGAGGTGGCTGTTGAAGTGGTCAAAATGGCAAAAGACATTCGCGGGCTGGAGATCACCTGGGCGCCGGAGCTGCTGCGGCACTTTATCGCGCGGCTGGATTGGGTCGATTGACCCTTTGCCTGAGTTTTCGCTAGCTAAAGGAGAATGAACAATGGAATGGGAATATAAGGTCATCACCTTAGGAACGCAAGGGTTCTGGGGGGTAAAGTCGATATCACTGAGCTTGAAGCAGTGATGAACAACCTGGGACGCGATGAATGGGAGCTGACCGCGGCCCTCGATACGAACGAGGGATATGGGCGTACCCGGGTTGTTGTCGTGCTGTTTAAGCGCCCGAGGCGCTGACGACCGCCGCTCTGGTCATTCCAACCCAGCCCACCGCCACGCTTCATTCAGGAAACCAGCCCATGACCGGCGAGCATGACACCCCTCAACTGACACTTGAACCCATCATCACGCGGCTGGCGTCCTGCCAGGTTAAGCCGGCACCCTTCACACCCGGTGAGCCCCTGTTTTGGGACGACCCGCATATTTCAGCGCAGATGCTGGCAGCGCACCTTGACCCCGGGCTGGATCTGGCCAGCCGCAGGCCGGAAACGATTGACGCCTCGGTGGCCTGGATCATTGAATCCCTGGGCTTGAATCCGGGCGATTCGGCCCTCGACCTGGGCTGCGGACCGGGCTTATATGCTTACCGCCTGGCGATGCAGGGCTTGCAGGTGACGGGTGTGGATCTCTCGCCGAGCTCGATCGCTTATGCGAGGGATTTTGCCAGAGAAAAGCAGCTTTCTATTAACTACCTTCGCCAGGACTACCGCACATTGGCTTTTGCTGCCCAGTTTGATGCTACCCTGCTGATCTTTGGTGATTACTGCACCTTCAGCCGGGAGGATCGTCAGCTGATCTTGGGGGTGGTCCAGCAGGCGTTGCGCCCAGGAGGATATTTTGTGCTGGATGTGACCACCCGGGTTCACCGAGCCAGGCATGGTTTACAGAACGGCTGGTACGCATCGGAGGGCGGGTTTTGGCGGCCGGGGCCGCACCTGGTTTTGGAGCAGGGTTTTGATTACCCTCAAGAGGATATTTATCTTGACCAGTACATCGTGCTTGATACGGAAGGGAAGATGAGCGTCTATCGTAACTGGTACCAGGATTTTAACCCCGGGACGATTACAGCAGAGCTTGCTGCAGGCGGCTTTGAGGTGCTAGGCTTGTGGGAAGACTTAACCGGCGAGCCTTACCATGACGAAAGCGAATGGATCGGCCTGGCTGCCAGGCGGAAAGCGCCCTAGACCCCCCTACGCAAAGAAGCTGGATTATTGCGACAAATATAGGAGATACCATGATCAATAAAGATGAATTTATTAAAATGCTGGCCTTTGAGGCGGATGTGCTGCTCAGGCAAACGGCTGACCTCACCCAGGCCGACAGCCTGCTCCAGCCACAGCCCGGCGGCAACTGCCTGAATTGGGTGGTGGGGCACCTGGTGGTCAACCTGGTCGACATCCTCTCCACCCTGGGCGGCACAGTGCCGGCTGGCCTGCCGGATCTTGCCCATTACGGCTACGGGTCTGAGCCTGTTTTGGGGGATGGTGCGGGTGTGCTTGAGCTGCCTGTATTGCTTGATGCCTATGCTGAACTGACCCAAACTGTCACGAATCGCCTGGCGCAAATGGAAACGGCCGATTTCGATGAGGAGATTGAGGCCTGGCAGGGGACCCAACGCCGAGGTTACATGGCTTTTTTCTACTTTTTTCACCATTCTTATCACCTGGGTCAGCTGGAGCAACTGCGCAACCTGGCCGGCCGAACTGAAAAAGTGATTTGAAGGGGGATTGGAATTTGGAATTAGGAATCAGGAATTAGGAATTAGGAATTAGGAATTAGGAATTAGGAATCAGGAATTAGGAATTAGGAATTAGGGATTAGGAAATCCTGTACTTCGGTTGTTTTTCTAGGCACTTTTAAGGGTGATTAAATTAGGTGTACAAAGTTTAGACAGTGTAGTGCGGTATTATCTGGCCATTTTCACCTCCATAGTTTGATAATACTATATTCTTGAGGTGTCCAGTTTTACGACCGCACAACCCTAATACCAAATACCTATTCCCTAATACCTATTACCTCCTCCCTAATACCATAATGGTATACATTTCCTACATAGGTAGCCTAGAGATAGCGCTCATACAGCCGGTGGGTCTTATGAAAGTTGATGCTTGTGTTGGCTGATTCCAGGAGGATTTTGAGGTTTTCTTCTCGCATTTGCAGCAATTCTGCGTAGTGATATTGGTCGTGTTCCATCACGCTGTTATAAACTTCATTAAACAGGATGGCTGTGCCGCCCAAACGCTGATATTCTTTGATGATCCCAATCCCATTCAGGTCAATCCATTTGGATTTTTTGCTTTCACGCAGGATATGCAGCCAGCCAAAGGGGAACAGCCGGCCTTTGATACGTTGCAAGGCAGCACCAACGTCCGGGTAGGCCAGGATCCAGCCGACCGGTTGCCCGTCTTTATAGATCAATTTCACCAGCTTTGGATCGGCGATCCACAGCAGCTGGTTGACCATGTTGTCCATGTCCTCATCTGTGATGGGCGGGTTACCGGCAGGTTCAGCCAGGGACTCGTTGTATAGCTGTTTAAAATCATCGATCACCGCACGAAGCTCTTTTTTTGTGGTGATCTCAGGCGCCGTGAAGCCCATCCGCTTCTCCACAATTTTGGCAGCCCTGAAGATTTTTTCGGAGATATGGCTGTTGCGGTCAATCCAACCACTGAAAACGTCTTTCACCTTGGTGAAACCCATCGCTTCGATCAAATCGGGGTAATAGGATAGGTTATAGGGCTGTCCAAAAGCGGGTTGGTGCTCAAACCCCTTCACCAGCATGCCGAACCCATCCAGCACGGTGAGGCCTTTAGGCCCTAAGACATGATTTAACCCCTGGCTGTGACTCCATTCAAAGCCGCGTGCAAACAAGGCCTGGGCGATGTTCAAATCATTGATGGTCTCAAAATAATAGAAGAAGGCCGTTTTGGTGTGATGAAATTCGTTATACCGGTGATTATTTGCCACCGCCAGGCGGCCGAGAACCTCACCCGAATCCGCTACTGCCAGAAAAAAGCCTGCCTCGCCATATTGATAGAAGGGGTGGTTAGGCCTGAAGATCTTGCGCATGTCCACTCTGAGCGGCGGCACCCATTGAGGTGTGTTTTGATAGAGCTTAAAGGGAAAATCGATGAAGGCCTTTTCATATCGGCGTTTTCTGGGTGGAATTTGAACAATTTTCATGCGCCTGCCTTTTTCTTTGACGGTTACCTTGCCGAATCATAGACGAAAATTGGTTTTTGAACAAGGGTGGGATATACAATGGCCTGGGTTTCCCAGGCCATGTCAGATTAAAGCTGTCAAATATTCGTCAGGTTAAATTTTCACGATCAGGGCACATTCCAGTAGCGGAGCTGATCCACTTTGACCGTAAAACCGGGTGTGTTGGCAAAGGCGATCAGGAAGCCGGTATATCCGGCCTGGGTGAGGGTGTCATCAGCAGCCGAGCCGACCTCAACGCCATTGATATAGACGGTGAATTGGTTTCCCTCCATCCACAGTCCAATCCGATGCGGGTCAGTTAACCCGGCATGGAGTGAGTCAGCTTCTTGATAGCCGATGATGGTGTTGATGTTGACATTCTCAGCCATGCGGAACAAACCCCAACGGCCGTCGCAAGTAACCGCCACAAAGTAGAATTGTTGGCCATCCGAGCTGCCCCGCACTGCCAGCCCGACGCGGTCTACTCCCGAACAGGCTGACATTTGCAGCGTGGCTTCAACATAAGCATTCCTGAGTGTTGGCGTTGATACGTACCAGCTATGCCAGTTTGCGTTGGCTTTTGCGGTCAGATTCAGGAAACCATTGGCAGTCTTGAAGGTTGCTTGAGGCGTATCAACGTAATCCCAGGGGCTGGAATCCCCGCTGAACTCATAGATCCAGGCGGGTGCACCCAATCGCCCCGCCGGATCTTGCTGATCTGGTGTGCTGGTGGGTGTTTCTGTGGGCGTCTCCGTAGGGGTTGCGGTGAGTGTGGGGGTAGGCTCCTCGGGTTCCGGTTCAATTGTTGGAGGCGCCACAGTTGCTGTGCCGGTCGGATCCAGTTGGGGTTCGGCATGGATGGCGGTTTCCGTCAGGATGATGCTGACCTGGGTGGCGATGAGTTCGTCCGTAGGGACTTCATCCTCTGCTGCCGGGCTGCAGCTTGCCAGTAGCATGGCTGCCGCCAGCCAAAATATGATAAAGAGTAGCTTTTTCATCGGTCCTCCTTGCCTGTGCAAAGATGAATATCAATGTTATTATATGGTTTTGGAGACATAAACGCAACTTGCTGGTGACGGTGTTGTTAAGCATGGTGGTATTTCTTGATATTTTAATGAAGTCAAATCATTTTTATTTTCAAGTATAATCACAGGGTATTTCATTCTTGAGGATTTATCATAAAGGATTGTTTGTATGGATATTTTTGAAAAATGTTATCAATTTTCGGTTGTCAAAGATGCCAAGGAAGCGGGAATTTATCCCTATTTTATCCCACTGGATGAAAACGAAGGCACAGAGGTCATTTACCAGGGCCGCCATGTGATTATGTGCGGGTCGAACAATTATCTCGGTCTGACAACCCACCCTAAAGTCAGACAGGCGGCTATAGATGCAATTGAACGCTATGGTACGAGCTGCACGGGATCTCGCTTTCTAAACGGTAATATGTCATTGCACGAAAAATTAGAAGCTGAGCTGGCGGACTGGGTGGGGAAGGAAGACTCGCTGGTGTTCTCGACAGGCATGCAGGTGAACCTGGGTACCATCAGCGCAGTGGTGGGTCGTGGGGAGATCGTGATCCTTGATAAAGATGACCACGCCAGCATTGTAGATGGCGCTTTTTTAAGCGGGGGCAAGATCGAACGGTATCGCCACAATGATATGGAGCATCTCAAGCGGGTATTGGAGAGTTTACCGGAAGACCAGGGCAAGCTGCTGGTGGTGGACGGATTGTTCAGCATGGAGGGTGATATTGCACCCCTGCCTGAGCTGGTCCCCCTGTGTAAGGCCTACGGCGTCCGATTGATGGTGGATGATGCCCATGCGATGGGGGTGCTGGGAGGCGGGCGCGGCACAGCGGCGCACTTCAACATGACCGATGATGTCGATTTGATCATGTCCACCTTCAGCAAATCCTTCGCCTCATTGGGCGGCTTTATCGCAGGTGACGTTGACGTGGTGGACTATATCAAACATCAAGCGCGCAGTTTGATCTTCAGCGCCAGTATCCCGCCATCCAATGCGGCGGCCGCACTGGCTGCGCTGGAGGTGATGCGCGAAGAACCCGAGCGGGTTGAACGCGTCAACCAGATCGCTGATAAGATGCGCATCGAATATCAACGTCTGGGGTTTGACACGGGTGATTCTGTCACGCCGGTGATCCCGATCATCATTGGTGATGACGATCTGACCTTTATCACCTGGAAATTGCTGTTTGAAAACGGCGTTTTCGTGAACCCGATCATCTCCCCCGCGGTTTCTCCTGGCCGGCAATTATTACGCACTAGCTACATGGCCACCCATACCGACGAGCAGCTTGAGCGTGTGCTAGAAGTATTCGCTAAGGTAGGCAAAGAGGTGGGTCTGATCTGAGACCAAGCTTTCAAAAACTTCAAAAACAGCCATCGGTCAGATGGCTGTTTTTGTTAATTAAACTCTGTCTGGGCAGTCTGATCAATAATTTCTCGCTCTGCCATCCCCGTTTTATCTAATGTTTCTTCCAGGGCTTGTTTGAGGTTCTTTTTGCTGGGTTTGCGGTTAAAGCGGTCCTTGAGCTGGGTAACAAAAACTTGAGTCAGGTTTTTGGTGAGGTTATTTAAGGTCTCCTGGCTGATGCGTTCACCCTGCTCAAACCAAATAGAGGCGGCATAACCCATGGCGACCGTGGTTGATGCAGCGATGGCCGATGAGAGCAGCCACCCGGGCAAGCCCCCTAGTTTGCTTAGCTGTTGAAATAATGTTCGTGCCAGCAACCCGATCCCAAAGGTCGCCACCAGCTCACGAGCCCGTTTGAGAGTGATCTTGTAATTGTGGATGCGGGCGATGCTAAGCACCATTGTGGACTGGTTGGTGATCAGCGGGATGAAATCGATCAGGGGCAGAGGGATCAGGGCGATCACACCTGATAAGATAGACGAGGTCACAATCACCCGCCAGGAGAGGTTCCAGCGATATTGGGGCAGTGCCTGTGCCATCGGGATCAGTAATTCGGGGTCGGCAATCACGATGCCCATCAGCACTTTGGTGATGTTTACGCCCCGTTTGGCGGAAATGGGGATAAGCTTGGTGGTCTCAATCCCCAGGTTGCTGGCGGCTTTTTCGAGTACATCCTTTTCGTGCTTTCCGCCGACCAGGTCGATCTTATTCAAAACGACCAGGTGGGGCTTTCGCAGGCTTAAAAGCTGGTGATAGAGCTTAAGTTCGGTGTCTTTGATGCCCTGGATCCCATCGAACATGATCACCAGGAAATCGGCTTCCTGGGCGGCAGTTAACGCTTCTTCTTTTTCCTTTTCACCCACCGGTCCAACGGCATCCGCACCGGGCGTGTCGATCACCGTAAAGATGCCAGCATCCGCAACCTGGTTGATGCGGGTTGTGCCGGGTACCGGGCTGACTTCAGCCTGGTCTGATTTCTGGCGGATAAAGTGGTTATACAGCGTTGATTTTCCAACGTTGGCCGGGCCGACAATAGCCACCCGGTTTTTACGCCCCAGCGCCACCTGCATTTGGACCTTAGCCAGGTCCATGAGCATGTTCACCAGGTTAAAGTCTAAGGGTAAGCCCTCAAACTTCTCTTTGAGGGCTTTTTTTTCATCTTCCGGCAGGGCATCCCACAATGGGTTCAGGATCTCCTGGGTATTGTCCGGCAGTATTTTTAGTATATCTTCAAATTTTGGCATGATGTCTGGCGTCGTTGTTCATTTGGCGTGTAAGACGGACCATTAAGGTTGAGTCCAATAGCGAACTTGGTCCACCCACAGGGTCAGATCCTCAACATTGGTGCCGCCGACAAAGAAGCCGAATTTTCCTTCCAGATAGTTGGCATCAGCGATCTCTTGCACTTTTTGCCCGTTGATGTAGAGGGCAAGGTTCTGGCCCTGGGCCATCACGCCCAGTTTATTGACCACGTTCTCGCCTTTGATGATGGCATTATGCGCAGTCCAGTTGACCGGGAAGTGCATTACCGTGCCATCCCAGCGGCGTAAACCGTAGCGGCCGTCGCAGGTGATGCCAAATAAGTAACCTTTACCGGCTTGTGAATCTGCCGGCACCCTGAACATTAAGCCGTAATGGTCATTGCCGCTGCAATCAGGGGTTTGCAGGGTGGCTTCGAGATAAAAATCGTCAATGGTTGGCCAGGTGACCCGCCAGCCATCGACAGCAGATAGGGCAGTCAACTTCAGGAAGCCATCGCTGAAGGCAATGGCGGAGTATTCGCTGAAGCCGGTGGGCCAGTTGTCGTCGTTATTCATGTTGTCGACCCAATCCGGGCTGCCCAGTGTCAGTGCGGGGTCCGTTTCAGCCAGGGTGGCAGTGGGCGTCGGCTGAGGGGTATCTGCAGGCGCAGGGGTTTGGGTGGGTTCTGCGGGCTCGGTTGGCTCGGTTAGCACAGCTTCGGTTTCTTCCGGAGTCTCAGGCTCCTCAATTTCATCCTCCACCGGTGCCTCTGTGGGCTCAATCTGGATCGGCGTGCCCGTCAGGATCCTGGCGATCTCTGTGGCCATGGCGTCATCCGGGTCTAATGCCACATCACTTTGAAAACCTGGAAAATTGCAGCCGGTGAGCACGAAAGCGAAAATCAAGATTGTGAAAACGATCAGCTTTTTCATGGGTTACCATCCATTTCGTAATTATGAGACAATATGCTTGTTAATGGACGAATAGTTTTGTATAAATGTTCCCGTTTAATCAATTTTAGCATGTTAGCGACGTCTTGTCACTATCATCAGGAGTGGAAAAGTGAAGTTACACTGTTCCGGCCCAGGCAAACTGGCATGGTAGAATGAATGTGTCTCAGAGCCGGTCATGTTTTGGACGGCTGATCTGTGTTTTAATGCGGAGGTTGCCATCTTTTTTGACGCGTTTGGCGCGATTTTTTCTTTCCTGTACCCCTTTTGGCCCCTGCTCTTGCTCCTGGGCATCCGACGATTGGTTAAAAATGACCGGCCATTTGGCAAGCGGGTTCAACGCGGGTTGGGGGATGTTTTTTTAGGGTGGGTGGTGTGGGCTGGATTTTGGGGGTTTGTCCTGTGGCGCGGCCGGCACCCTATTTTGATCCTGCCAAAAGCCGTAAACAACCCTGCTTTTTTGTTGTTGGGCGCGGTGACCGGGGGTATTTCCACACTGTGGCTGTTTGTGCGCTGGCGGCAAAAAAGAAATTTGCTTAAAAGGATCCGCCAGCTTGAGGATTTGAAAGCCCTTGCACCTGCGGATTTTGAAGCGCTGGTGGCCAGGGTGTTTAAGGCCAACGGGCATGATGTGGCGCTGGTAGGCGGCTCGTCAGATCACGGTGTGGATATCGTGGTCACCAATAACCAGCGGGAGAAATGGATCGTGCAGTGTAAACGCTACAACGGGTCGGTGGGTGAGCCGGTGGTGCGGGATCTGTACGGCACGCTGCTGCATGAGGAAGCCCAGGGGGCATACCTGATGACAACCGGTACCTTCACCCAGCAGGCACAGGATTGGGTAGTTGGAAAACCGATCATCCTGTATGACGGCGATGCCCTGGTTAAACTCATCCGGGGATTGTCGCCATAAACAATTTCGTCTGTTAAAAAGAAAAACCCATTAATCATCAACCTCAGGATGGATGTGCTCGGCAATCCGTGTAATCAGTTGCTGTACCAAAATGCCGTGATCCAGGTTGGGGATAAAACTGCCGCGTTGATCGCCGCCGAGGAAGAGATAATGCTGATGGACAAGGGCTCGCAGCCAGCCTGAAGGGGCGTAATCTGAGGGGAATTTTGATGATGGCCGGAAGTCGCTCAGCACCTCGTGGTGTTGCCAGCCATAATCGTGAAAATGGGTCTGGTAGCTATCCGGATGGGCTGTGGAGTAGCGCAATGCGCCTTGTGTACCATAGATTTCGAGGGCGAGGTGGTCACCAGT
>JBLRWR010000018.1:0-18237 GCA_047921135.1 Candidatus Brevefilum sp. | reverse complement strand
GACGAACCGCTGCCCTTTTGGCAAACGATTCGTTTCACGCTAACCAGTAAATCTTTTATCATTCTGGTGGCAGAAAATTTTATGGCCATTTTGATGAGCTCTTTACTGTTGGGCTCAATTTTCTACCTGGCGGATTATGTGTTGATGTGGCCGGCCATCCAACTGCTGGCTTTCTTGTTTGGGCCATTGATCGTAGGCATACCCCTAACCTCCTTATTCCGCAAACGGTTGGGGGTGGTCGGCGCGCAGCAGGTATTGCTGGTGGTGGCGGGTGTGGCTTTGATGGCGATCGCGGTTGTCCCCAAGGCGCTGATCCCGGCCTGTATCGCCCTGGCGGGGCTGGGCTTAGCCGGGCCACAGACACTGACAAACGTCCTGTTTGCCCAGGTGGCCGATGAGGATGAAGTCCGCACCGGTGTACGGCGGGAAGGCTCGTTCTTTGGGGTGAATGCGTTGATCACCAAACCAGCCCAGTCGATTGCCATTTGGATCATCCCCTTTATCCTCGGGCGGACCCATTTTGTCACCCGTGCTTCGCAGTTAGGCGAAACCTTTCTGAACCAGCCGCCCGAAGCGGTCTTGGGCATTAAGGTCTTCAGCGGGGTCATCCCGGGTGTGGCCTGCTTGCTGGGCGCGCTGCTGCTGGTGTGGTATCCGCTGCGTGGTGAGTATTTAGCACGGGTGCTGGAGCTTCACCAGGAGAAAAAAGCGGTCCTGGAACAGCGTTTAGCCGGGGAAGAGGCGTAAATGACTCCAGGTCGGCCTGTCATTCGCCAATCAAGAGCAGGATGGGTTTGGCTGGATCAATTTGCTTGATTAAGGGCGATGCTTGAATCAGAACGGAACCTGAGTTATAACCCCCAATTAATTACGGTCGTTTGTGCTTGATCGGTTTACATTAAATTAAACCAGGGACGGTGAGACAACCGTCCCTGTGTTTGAGCTTAATTATTAAGGTGAAAGTCCGTCTACTCGGCTGAAGGTTCCTCTGACAGCATTTCTGCGGTTTCGAAATCTTCCTCTTCATATTCATAGGTTTCGACTTCGACACCAGAAAAGAGATACACGATCCAGCCAACGCCAAATAACAGGGCGGTATAGACGATGTACTGCCCGAAGTTGCCCATGTGGAAGCTGACGACCTCGAACAGGCTGTCACTGACGACGACCTGCCCCATGGCGACCAATTCTGAAATGTAATTGAAGGAAAATCTTGCTGCAAAGATCGCAAAGACCAGGAACAGCCCAGCCAGGATGAAGAAAATCAGGCTAACAACAGGTAGATTTTTTTTGCTCATTTAATACCAACTTTCCGTGAAATAGAATTTTTCTTATTCGGTGCAAAAACACCCGCTGAATAATACCACATTGCATTATACATCACAAATGGTTTTCCCATGCAAAGCGCTATCCACCTGCAACTTGCATTGTATCAGGCCTGTGTGGCCTGCAGTGATGAAAATGCACATGGGAGATCGCTTTTCGCGGGCAGTGGCCATATACTCGCCTCAGGGGGAAACGGGGAGGCCATGCTCTCGTGCGGAGGCAAACAGCGCCTGGATGACCCGCATATTGCCCAGGGCGTCTTCGATGGGAAAGGCCGGCGGCCTGCCCTCGATAGCGTGCATGAAGTCCTCGGCCATCAGGCGGTACATGTCCACAGCGGGAAACCGGTGCGTGCGAGGTTTGCCACTGCCCTTATCCACAAAGAGTTTCGTTTTAACCTGGCCCATATTGAAGGCCACGGGCATTTCGAGATTGCCCTCCGTCCCCGATACAAGGCAGCGTTGACGCGGCGCCTGGTTGAAACCGCAGTCAAAGTGCGCCATGAGACCATCGCCAAAGTCCAGCAGGCCGGTGAACTGGTCGTCCACGCCGGTGGGGGTTAAATGCATGCGGGCATGGACGACAACCGGCTCACGCCCTGCCATCAATCGGCTGATGTTGACGCAGTAACAGCCGATATCCATCAATGCCCCGCCGCCCATCTCGGGGTATTGGCGGATGTTCGTTTTATCCGCCAGCACAAAACTGAAGGCCGACTCAATGGTCCTGACGTCGCCGATGGCCCCCTCCTGCACCAACTGGCGGGCGGCTGCGATGCGGGGGTGGTAGCGGTACATGAAGGCTTCCATCAGCTGGACGCCGTTGGCTTTGGCGGCCGCAATCATCTCTTCGCACTCTGCAGTATTGAGTGCGAGGGGTTTCTCACACAGGACGTGTTTACCTGCCTCGATGGCCTGAATTGTCCAGGGTTTGTGCAGGTGATTGGGCAGCGGGTTGTAAACTGCGTCAATTTCGGGGTCGGCCAGCAAAGCCTCATAGCTGCCATAGGCTTGGGGAATGCCTAACGGATCGGCGAAGGTTTGGGCCTGGTCCTCGCTGCGGCTGGCCACGGCTGTGACCCTGGCCATGGGGGAAGACTGCAAAGCAGGGATGACCGCAGTGCGGCCGATTTTGGCTGTGCTGAGGATCCCCCAGCGGATGACCTTGTTCATAAAACCTCCATCGCGTTTAGGTACATGTCTGTGGTCAATTTGATTGATCCTTATCTGAGCGCTTGAACAGGAATCCCAGGCCGATCAGCGTGGCCAGGGCGATCAGGATCACCCAGGGACGTTCAACCATCCACAGCAGGGCGGTAAAGACGGTTCGCAGCCACCGCACCTGGCCGGCCTTCTCCGGGATGGGGGCGGGTTGACCCCAGTCGAAGGTGTTGAGCCTGGAAAGGAAGCCCTGCTCCACGCAGCCCTCCAGGCTGAAAATGTGGATGGGCTTGCCCTGCATGACGCACAGGCGCAGGTCCCGGGTGAATTCAGCCCAGGTGAGGGGTTCGGGGGCGGTCCCGCCTGGCAGGTCGACGCCGCCGCCGGTGACGCCCACACCAACCGCATCCGCTTCGGGGGCATAGCTCCACAGGGCCGCATCACCGTCAGGCCGCAAGAAGCTGGTATAGAGCATCAGCACCTCGCGCTCGGTTTCCAGGTCTACCAGCCCGAGGGTGCGCTGCAGCACGGTGGCGCGGGCGCGGCGCTCATCGTTGATCACCGGCAGTTGGTAGGATTCCACGGGGTAGCCATCGGCGTGGATCAATTCAACCAGGGCTTGATAGCTGCGCCGGGCACCGGCCACCCGCTGTTTGTCGGTGAATTTACGCCACATGCGCCGAGCTAACCCCCGGCCCTCTTCGCCGCTGATGATGGCGCGCATCTCATTGATATCCATCTCGATATCCAGGCCAACCCCGGCCCAGTCCAGCTTGTGCTGTGTGGCCCAGGCTTTAAATTCCACGTAGCGGGCAGCCGCTTTGTCGTGGTTGTCGATATTGAACCAGTAGCCCTCATCCTCAGGCAGCAATAGCCAGGCGATCACCGGGACGCCGGCCTGGTTGAGCCGTTTGACCAGCTTGGCGCGGGTTTCTGAAAAATCCAGGATACCCAGGCTGAGGGTCGCGTTGAGGGCTTTGAGGTCGTCAATCACAAAACGCCCATCAAAAAGCTTGGCCAGGGGTTCAGGGTGTAGTTCACAAAAAAAGGTTAAAGGGGGTTGTGACATGGGACAGCCTCCAAATGATTGTTGGTTTTCATATCTAAAGCGACACAAATCATGATCACGTTCAATCCTCCGGGAAGGGCGGAATGCAGCCTTCGGTCATGAGCACATCGGTGGCGGCTTGGGCTGCACCGATCATCGCCTGAGCCCGGTCGAGGAGCTGATCAAAGCTCAACTGCACCTGGGCGATGCCCTGGGCCTGGGCTTGCAGGCCGACGGCGGCCGCCTGTAAGGGGTAGATGGCCATTTCGGTCATCGGTGGCAGGATGTGGTCGGCATCCAGATCGGGGGTGCCCCAGTCGGCCAGGGCGGCCGCAGCGGCAAAGCACATCTCATCGGTGATGGTAGAGGCGCGCACATCCAGCGCCCCCCTGAAGATGGCCGGGAAGCATAATGCGTTGTTGACCTGGTTGGGGAAGTCCGAACGGCCGGTGGCGACCACGGCCGCGCCAGCGGCTTTGGCCTCCCAGGGCCAGATCTCCGGGACCGGGTTGGCGCAGGCGAACACGATCGGGTCGGGCGCCATGCGGGCCACCCATTCGGGCAGGATGATCCCCGGGCCGGGGGCAGAATAGGCGATGACCACATCCGCATCGGCCATGGCCTCCGGAATGCCGCCGGTCACACCGCCAGGGTTGGTGGTCTGGCATAGCGTCCAGGCGGGGGAGAAGGGCGGCAGGTCATCCCGGTGTTTACCTAGCGTGCCGCCTGCATCGACGATGATGGACTTGCCCGGGTCTACGCCCCAGGCGAACAGCAGCCGGGCGATGGCCACACCGGCTGCGCCCGCGCCGATCAGCGCCAGGCGGATCTCGGCTTTGTCTTTGCCCACCAGCTTGAGCGCGTTCATCAAGCCGGCCAGGGTGACGGTGGCCGTGCCTTGCTGGTCATCATGCCACACGGGGATGCGGGCCGCTTCTCGCAGGCGTTCGAGGATTTCGAAACACTTGGGCTGGGCGATATCTTCCAGGTTGATCCCGCCGAAGCCCGGCTGCAGGCGCAGCACGGTTGCGATGAAGTCTTCGGGGTCAGAGACATCCAGCACGAGGGGCACCGCGTCCACGCCGCCCAGGTACTTGAACAACAGGCTCTTTCCTTCCATGACGGGCAGGCTGGCCTGCGGGCCAATGTCGCCCAGGCCGAGCACCCGCGAGCCGTCACTGATCACCGCGATGGTATTGCCGATATTGGTCAGCTCGTAGACCCTGTCTGGGTTTTTGGCAATTGCCTGGCAGGGTGCGGCCACCCCGGGCGAATACCAGATGGAAAAATCCTCCATGGTACGCACCGGGACTTTGAGCTGGGTGGCCGTTTTACCGCGGTAATAGGCGTGCCCCAGCATGGCATCGGCGGCGGGTTTTGCGGCTTTTTCAAGCAGGCGTTGCAATTCTTGCGGATTAGGGGGTTGATCGGACATGGATGCTCATTTCTGCACTTGGGGCAGGCGCACATTGATATGGTGGCCTTATTTTACCATCATGGTGAATGGTGAATGGTGAGTGGTCCCACGCTACACGGCTTCAGGACTTCATAAAGGGTGCCTGGTGAATAACCCACTCGGGATATCAAAACTGATTCCTACTTCCAAATCCCTAATCCCTACTGCCAAATCCCTAGTACCCAATACCTACTCATACCTAAATCGCCACACACCAATCACAAAAAACACCAGGGCAAAGCCAAACAGGATCCCGCTCTCCAGTAGCACCCCGCCCACACCCTGCCCCCGCACGGCAATATCCAAAAACCCTTGCATGGCCCAGTAGGTTGGCAGAACCTGCGCTGCAGTACGAATCGCCTCCGGGAACAGCTCAATCGGGTACCAGCAGCCGCCCATCATCGCCATCACCATGCCGATCATGATCGAAAGCCCGTTGGCCTGCCCTTCGGTTTTGACAAAGGTGCCCAGCATCGTGCCCATAGCCGCAGCCGCCAGGCACGCAGTGAGCATCACTAAAGCCAGCGCCCCAAGTGATTGCCCCCAGTTGATGTTCATCACCAGTGCGCCAAAGGCGATCAGTAAGGCCATCTGCACCAGGGCAGTCACCACCTGGCCAAACACCGTCCCGCCAATGTAAAGCGCTTTGCTGGTGGGCGTGACCAACAGCCGCCGCAGCGTCCCACCGGTGCGCTCGGCTGCAAACATGGCCGAAAGTCCAATCAGCGGGATAAACACCCAGGTGATCATTTGTCCCGCTGTGCTGTTAGCGCGTGGATCGTAATTGATCTCATCGGCAGTTGTGCCTACCTCTGCTGAAACCCGCTGGGGAGCCTCCCCCAGCAGGGTTTGCGCCTGCTCAAAAGCCTGGTTAAAGAAAGCCTGCCGCAGGGCTTCAGAGGAAAACGGGGAGATTGCTTCTGCCTGGTCCAGGCTGGCATTGGCGATATCCACCAGGCTGCTCATACGCCTTACCGCAGCTTGCACTGCCTGCTGGCCTATGATCGCGTTGAGGTTGTTTTGCTGTTGCTTTAGCTCCACCTCTGCAGTGCCCCGCTGCAGAGATTCCGTAGTGAAGCCTTCGGGGATGATCAACACTGCCGATACCTGGAAAGCATCAAACAACCTCACGGCTTCATTAAGGTCAGTCAGGGCAGGGCGGACAGAGGGTGAGTTTTCCAGCTCTTCCACCAAGGCGGCAGAAAGCGGTGTGTCGGCCTGGTCAACGGTCAACAGGATGATGCGCTGATCAGCTGGCGGCCCGGTGCCGCCGCTTAAGATCATAATGAACACAATCGGCATGATGATAAAAAACAGCCATTCCACCGGGCTGGTGAAGCGGATCAGCGTATCTTTAAAAAATATAGCCAGAATTCTCTTCATGGGCACCTCACTTCCGCACCAAGCCGCGCTGGCTGATCCAGTAGGTAGCAAAGGCAAACAGGATTGCACCCATCACGCTCAATGCGATCAAATGGGTGTCGATGCTGGCCAGCCGCCCGCCCCGGGAAAGGATCAGAAAGGCCTCATTAGCCCAAGCGTTAGGGGTGATCTTATTGACCACCTGGATCCAATCCGGCAGCATGCTCAGGTCAAAAAAGCTGCCGCCCAGCAGGCCAAACACCAGCATGACTGCTGAACCCGTGATGGCGATCTGGCCTGGTGTTTTCAGCATGGCCGCAAACAACATGCCCCAGCCTGTAGCGCCAAAGGCAGCCGCCAGGATCAATAACACCACACCCAGCGCATCGCCCCAACGCAGCCCAAACAACAACGTGGTGCCGCCAATCAGGATCACCAGCTGGGCCAGGGCAGAAAACAGGATGCCGGTGAACTTTCCGCCCAGCACAAAAGCAGAACGGGTAGGCGCGATCAGCATACGCGGTAGGGTGCCAGCCCGGTTCTCTACCAGCAGGGAACGGGCCCCATACGTCACGGTGAACATCAGGAACATCATCGCCATGCCCGGAGCCATATACGCCAGGATATCAAAGGCTAAGGCTTCACCCTCAGCCAGGTCCGTCCGCACGCGGATGGACGCACTGCTCCCCGCTGCCCAGGCTATCTCTTCCCCCACCCGGGTACCAATAGACATAGCCTCTTCAGGCATAGCCAGCCCGCTTTCGATCAACTGGGAGATAATGACCACAGCCGATACTCGCCCGATCTCCACCTGGTTGATGAACTGGTCCAGAATGGAACGCAAAATGCCAACGCTGTTGGGCATGGTCGGGTTACTATAAAACTCGATCTGCACCGGCAGGCCCCCGTCGAGGTCACCTCCCAGCATGCTTGCGCTGAACCCGGCGGGGATATGGATCACGGCTGCGCTTTGGTTGGTATCCACCAGGTCTCTAGCCGCGTTCAGGTCTGTTTGCGGGGTTGGGGAAACCAGGTCGCCCAGCTCAGGGGACTGGAAGATCTCGACCAGCACACCGCCCAGCAAGCCCTCATCCTGGTTGACAATCTCCACCGGTATGTTCCGGATGCCAGTGCCCGTGCCGCCAGAAAACCGGCCAGTCAGGGCACCCATGCCGAGGGTCAGCAGGAAGGGCGCCAGCAACATCATCACCAGAGCAGAGGGATCACGAAAGATCAAACGCAGGTCTTTAATTGCGATCAGGAACAATTTCTTAAGCTGCATGATCTCACTCCCTCAGCGCGCGCCCGGTCAGATGCAGAAATACTGCTTCCAGGTTGGGCTCGCGTATATCCACCGAATAAATCTTGATTCCCAGCTCATTGGTGAACGAGATAACCGGCGCCAGCAGCTCTTCAGCCGAGGGTGTGACGATGGCCACCTCGTGGGCAGTCGGGTTAGCTTGCAGCACACCCGGTACAGATGCCAATGCCTCGGCCAGGTTGAGCGGGTCTTCATTCTCGCCCAGGTGCAGGATGAGCGTATCCATCTCACCCACCTGGGCGGTGAGTTCTTTTTGGGTGCCCAGGGCAATCAGCTCACCGTAATCAATGATGCCCACCCGGTCAGAAAGCTCCTGGGCTTCTTCCATATAATGCGTTGTGTACAGAATGGTCATCCCGGCGCGGTTGAGCTCCTTGACAGAATCAAGGATTGCCCGGCGGGATTGCGGATCAATACCCACCGTCGGCTCATCCATGAACAATACGCGCGGTTTATGCAGCAAGCCCACCCCGATGTTCACCCGCCGCTTCATCCCGCCCGAATAGGTCTTGATGCGATCTTTAGCCCGCTCCTGCAAACCAATCTGCTCCAACACCTCGTCGATCCGGGAGGAAAGTGCCTTGCCCGAAAGGCCGTACATCTGGCCCCAAAAATTCAAATTCTCCATGGCGGTCAGGTCTTCATACAGGGCAATTTCCTGCGGCACCACACCAATGGCGCGCTTCACAGCCATCGGTGCTTTAGTGACCGAGTGACCGCTGATGTGGGCGTCGCCCGATGTGGGCAAGAACAGGGTCGAAAGGATAGAAATTGTAGTGGTCTTTCCGGCGCCGTTGGGTCCCAACAGGCTGAAGATCTCCCCCTCCTGGACCGCAAAGGAGATGCCGTTCACCGCAGTCAGATCACCATACTTCTTCACCAGATTAAAAACTTCCAGAATTGGGGCCATAAACCCTCCATTTTTTAATTTTTTCGTCATGACGTTTTATTATAATACAAATTTGTTGTGCTTAGGCTGTAATATTCACCTCATTTAGGTTTAACACCCAATAAATGGAAAACCAACTGACACGAATATGCTGATTCTGCTGGGCTTGATTGGCCCCTTATTGTTTCTTTGGCGGCACCTGGTAAACAAAATCAAAACAGGCCTTTCCTATGCACTGGGCTTATTCATCCCCATCTTGGCCACAATTGTCACCTACTTCTATCCCCTTGAGACCCCATCGCCTATCTTCCTGACCATGCTGACACCACTTGTCACCCACGCTTCACACCAAGAGATACTGGACGAAACCGCAAAATAGGAACCTCAGCAATCAGGTGAATAACCCAAGTTTTACAATCTCCTATAGTTCGTACGCTAAATGTAATAAACTGGGTGGTGGATGGTTCACTGACTTTTCTTGAACCCGGATTCTGCGCTAAGCTGCGTTATAATATAGATATGCTGTCAACAATTTTTACGAATCAAGGAGGAAGAATGAAATACCGGATTATTTTAATACTTGCCATTGTAATGGCGCTTGTCCTCACAGGGTGTCAAAAAGACGCTGATGCATTGGTAGTGGGGACTTCAGCAGATTATCCCCCCTACGAGTACGTTGATGAAACAGGAAAACTGGTTGGCTTTGATATCGAACTGATGGAAGAGATTGCCAAGCGCATGGATGTCACCATCGAATGGCAGGATATGCCCTTTGACAGCCTGATCCAGGCCGTTCAGGAGGAAAAGATCGATCTGTCCATCTCCGCATTTAATTACTCAGAAGAGCGAGCCCAATTAGTCGATTTTTCTGACCCATATCACACCTCGCAGGATGCCTTCATTGTTGCCGAGGGCTTCACTGGCGTTTTCAATACCGCTGAAGATGCGGCCAACTTCAAGCTTGGTGTTCAATCCGGCACGATGCAGGATGAATGGATCACCGAAGAGCTGATCGGTACCGGACTGATGAGCGAGGCTAACCTCTCCCGCTACGAACGGGTCGACCAGGCCGCCCTTGACCTTCAGGTCGGCAGGATTGATATCTTAATGGCGGATGATGTCCCTGCCAGGGCAATCGTCAGCCAATTTGACGGTCTTGAAATCGTCTATGAGGAAATGCTCTATACAGGTCCCATCAATATCGTCCTGCCGAAAGGGGCCACCCAATTAAAGGCCGATGTAAACCGCATCATTGCTGAATTACAGGCCGATGGGTTCGTTGACAACTTGGCACTAAAGTATTTCTACGATTAATTACGGCTTTACTAACCTAGGAGAAAAGTTGTTCACCAATTTCAACTTTTCTCCCAGGTAAACTCATTTTTAGCAGATTCATCATCCTTTAGGCCGGGGACGCTTAATCCATGCAACTTGGGAGATTTATCCAATATATTGCCTCGGGAACGGCTTATACCGTATTGGTTTCGCTGATTGCCTTGCCTTTCGGCCTGGTACTGGGTTTAATCCTATCGTTATTGTATGTGTACGGCGGCAAAATCGTAACACGCATCATGGGGATTTACAGCACAGTCATGCGCGGCATTCCACCCATCGTGCTGCTCTTCATCCTGTACTTCACGGTCTCGGGTAACATCAACCTCTCGCCATTTTGGGCAGGGTCGATCTCGCTGGGCATTATCAGCAGCGCGTACCAGATGGAAATCATCCGCGGCGCATTGCAGTCCGTCACCGGCGGCCAGATGATGGCGGCCCGTGCCATCGGGATGAGCCGATGGACTGCCATTCGGCACATCATCATCCCGCAAGCCTTCCGCCTGGCCATCCCCCCCTGGTCCAATGAAGCGGCCATCGTCATCAAAGATTCCTCGCTAGTCTACGCCCTGGGCGTGCCAGAGATCTTGCGCCGCGCCCAGCTGATCAGCGCCAGCACACAAGAGCCGTTCCTGGCATATATCACCGCCGGACTGATTTATTTTGCATTGGTATTCACCACCAATCGCCTCTTAGACCGTTTAGAAAAACGGGTGCGCATTCCAGCGAATCCCTGAACACGGAGAAGAATATGCCCGAGCCGATTTTGGTTGTCAAAGGTCTCACAAAAACCTATGGAAAGAATATCGTTTTCCATGATATCGATATGACCGTCGATGAGGGCGATACCGTGGTGATCATCGGCCCCAGCGGCACCGGCAAGAGCACACTGCTGCGCTGCATTAACCTGCTCACCAAGGCGGACTCGGGCCAAATTTGGCTGGACAACGAAGAAATTACCGCCCCCGACCACAGCGCAGACGAAGTCCGCCAGCACATTGGCATGGTGTTTCAAAACTTCCTGCTCTTCAACCACCTGACTGCCCTCGATAACGTCAAAATCGGGCTGAGCAAGGTCAAAAAGCTCAACAATAGTGAAGCGGAAGCAAAAGCGCTGCGTGAGCTAGACCGGGTCGGCCTGGCTGACCGGGCCCACCACTACCCCGGGCAGCTCTCCGGCGGCCAGCAGCAGCGCGTGGCCATCGCCCGCGCCCTGGCCATGGACCCGCGCATCATGCTCTTCGATGAACCCACTTCCGCCCTCGACCCCGAATTGATCGGCGAGGTGCTGGAGGTGATGCGCAAGCTGGCCAGGGATGGCATGACCATGCTGGTGGTGACCCACGAAATGGGCTTCGCCCGCGAGGTTTCCAACCGGATCATCTTCCTCGAAAACGGCAGCATCGTTGAGGAAGGCACGCCAGATGAGATGTTCTACCGGCCAAAATTTGAACGCACACGCGCCTTCCTGTGGAAGATCAGCGAGCTGTATGGCGATAAGGAGAGCGAAGCTTAGATGGAAGATACCTTTGCCATCCTGAGAAGGTTTCTGCCTGAGTTTCTCAAAGGCACCGCGGTCACCCTCGAGCTGACCGCCGTCGGCCTGGCCCTGGGCTTCACCCTCGGCTTGATCCTGGCCTTGATGCGCGCGTACGGACCCAAATGGCTGCGAATGATTGCCATTGGTTACATTGAATTGTTTCGGGGCACGCCCCTCCTGGTTCAATTGTTCCTGATCTATTACGGTTTGCCCTCCCTGGGGCTGACCCTCACCCAAAACACCTCCGCTTACCTGGCATTGGGACTGAACAGCGCGGCTTACCAGGCAGAATACCTGCGCGGGGCGATCCAATCCATCGGCGAATCACAGATGACGGCCGGCCGGGCCATCGGTTTAACCCGCTGGCAGACCATCCGCTTCATCATCCTGCCGCAAGCGCTGCGCCTGGTCATCCCGGCCTGGTCCAACGAGCCCATCTCCCTGCTCAAGACCACCGCGGTAGTGTTCCTGATCGCCGTGCAAGACCTGATGGCCAGGGGAAAACGAGCGGCGACCATCACCTATAACCCCATTGGCAGCTATTTGGCCATTGCCATCATCTACCTGGTGATGGTGTTTGGCGTCAGCGCCCTGCTGAAATGGCTCGAGCGCAAGACCAAAATCCCCGGATTCGAAATGGAAACCGAGCACGCTTGATTTTCAATTGGCCTATTGCAACCGCAATCACGCAGGCCTCCCGACCTGACGCGCAGTTGTAATAACCAATAGCCAAAATTCCACATCTTAAGCCCTCGCAGGAGGTATTAATTGGATATAAACCGGTCTTCGGATGCGTCTCTGGTAATGTCGCATTGACAAATAAAGCCGCCCCCAAGGAAGTACAGTGATGCAAACTGTCCAAATGAAGCGGGTTGTAGGGATCTAAAGTTTACATGATCCTCTTCCCATCGCTGCCTGTCCACCCCCTTCAGCGGATGGTTGGCGGTATCTCCACCATAGTAATTCTCAAGGTTGACCAGTGCCTAACAAAACCGTCAGCGTGACCCAATTTTGAAGGCAACGCTGGGTAAATCTACCAATAAAATTTAGTCGTCCAATACCTGATAAAGGCGCTGAGGAAAATCCGTAATGATGCCTGTAACACCCATTTCAATCAAATCCTGCATTTGATGAACTTCGTTTACAGTCCAAACATTTACATCATAGCCGTGCTGCCGTAGTAACGCCACTTGTCCAGGGTAGGTTACTTTTATTCCTGGATGAAAAGCTTGTGCATCCAGCCTTTCCATCAACGAAATAGGATCCATAACAACTTTATTGACCAACACACCGGTTGCCAGGTCCTTGTTCAGGTCTTTCACCTGCTGCAAATATTCGAAATTAAAAGAAGAAATCAAAACTTGTTCTTCCATTTCGAGTTCCACAACCAAATCGACGACTTTCTGGACAATAACCCCATCGGCAGCAGTTCCTGCCGCGTTTTTAATTTCAATATTGACCCACCAGTGATTGGATTTCGTATACGATAAAGCCTCCTGAAGTGTTGGGATGGTTACTCCCTGATAAATCCCCACATCCTCCGGTGAAATGATCCCTGCATCAATCTGCTCAAAAGGATCAGTTGCGACAAACCAGCTGCCAAAATCCAGCTGTCGTAGCTCAGCTAACGTGAAATCATACACAGACCAGGGTTGCCTGTCAGGAAAAACAGCTTTAACATCAGATGTGCGTTCCAATGTGTCATCATGTACGACAACCAACACGCCATCGCGGCTCATGGCAACATCCAGTTCCCAACCATCCGCTTGGTTTTCAAACGCTTTGACGGCTGCCGGGATGGTGTTTTCTGGTGCTAACGAGCGGGCACCACGATGGGCAATTATTAGAACCTTTGGTTGATCTTTGGGGATTTCAATCACTACATCACTCATTTCCGGTATGGAATTTTCCGCCGCCGAACAAGACATCATTAACCCAGAAAAAAATAAAATAGCCAGAAACATCACACAAAAATTCGGTTTTTGATTCATATCAATTTAAATTAAAGTAACAAGCAGGGTGTCCGTTGGAGGGGACACCCTGCTAAATCTTAAGACTGGTTAGAGATCAAGGTTGAGATCAATCCACTAAGCCCATGGAAATATTGTATTCCTCAATCGCATCGGTCACAATCCTTGCAGCAGCATCCAATGCCTCTTTGGGTGTGGCAATGTCTGCCAAAACCTCTTCAATTGCGCCTTCAATCGTCTGGCGAGCAGTCGGGAATACGCCAATCAGACCGCCCTGGGTAACCCGGTTGTTGGGGGCCAGGTGTAATTGATCGACAGCCGTCTTGAATTGTGGGAACTGTTCACGCCATTCTTGTGCTAACGGTACGTCGTAAGCCGTAACCCTGATCGGGAAATAGCCTGACATGGTATGCCAGTAAGCCTGTTGCTCGGGTGAAGCCTGGAATTTAATGAATTCCCAGGCGCAGTCTTGTTCTTCAGGCGTCGAATCGCTGATGATCCATAAGGACCCACCGCCAATGATCGTTCCTGAAGATTCGAACGCGGCTTCATTTGGACGTGGCAGGTAAGCAGTACCAATTTCAAACTTACCATCAACGGTGTTCATCGCCCCACGCAAGACTGCAGTGGAGTCAACAAACATGGCCGTCTGCTCAGCATAGAATGCTGTCCGGACATCCGCATTGACGCGGCCGTAATTGCCCATTAATCCCTCATCCCACATGCCCTTCCACCATTCCATAATGGCTACGCCTTCCGGGCTGTTGAATGTCGCTTCAGTTGCCAGGGCATCGCGACCATTGGCGTTATTGACGTAATACCCGCCAGAGACTGCCAGTAGTTGCTCAAAGAACCAACCATAGATGCTCATAGAAATTCCAGATACCGTCACGTTCCCGGAGGCATCAACCTGGTTCAACACTCGAGCAGCTTCCCACACTTCTTCAAAGGTTCGTGGGGGAGATTCGGGATCCAAACCTGCTGCAGCAAACATGTCTTTGTTGTAGTACAGCATTGGTGTTGAACTGTTGAAGGGCATGGAGTTTTGGACACCGTCAACGGTGTAATAAGCAAGGACATTCGGCTCTAAATCGGAGGTATCATAATTGTCCCGATCAATGAACTGCTGAACGGGTGTGACCATCCCCAAATCAACCATTAACCGCGTGCCAATATCATACAGTTGAAAAACAGCAGGCACATCTTGGGATTGTAGACTCGCCCTCAATTTATTTAAGGCATCATCATATGACCCCTGGTAAATCGGTTCTACATAGCATTTCGTTTGGGATTCGTTGAAATTTGTTGCCATTTGCGGGATGGCGATTCCGCCAAGGTCACCACCCATACTGTGCCAGAAGTCAATGGTGACCACTTCTTCCACAGCGGGGGGTGCAGCCGGTTCCTCTACAGCCGGCGGCTCATCAGGAGCCTCAGTTGCAGGTTGACATGCTGTAAAGATCATCGCAAAAATGATCAGCAATGCCAACAGGTGAAACATTCTCTTAAACATTTTACTCTCTCCTTTTCTGGTGAATTAACTAAATCCGCTGGGTTTTTAACCTTTTACAGCACCAGCGGTTAAACCACGAATCAACTGCCGATTACTTACCACAAACAACGTCAACGTAGGGATTAGGATGAAAATCACGCCCGCCATGATTACGTTGATCACTAGGCGTTCCTCATCTCTCAACAAAGCAATCCCGATTTGCACCGTACGCATTGACGGGTCGTTGGTGATCAAAAGAGGCCATAAATATTGATTATATGTTTGCAGGAAACTATATACGGCCAGGGTCCCCAGAGCTGGACGAGCTAATGGAAGGACAATTGTCATCAAGAAACGAAAACTGCCACATCCGTCGATGGTTGCCGCATCTTTCAGGTCCCTCGGAATTTTCAAGAAGAATTGGCGAAGTAAAAATGTACCAAACCCTGTAGCCATAAAGGGCACTGCTAAACCCTGAAATGAATCAGTCCAGCCAATGTTCCTGATGAACAAGTAATTGGGAATAATTGTCGCTTCCCAAGGAATCATCATTGTGGATAAAAACAACAGGAAGAAAAAATTCCGCCATTTAAAATCAATGAAGGCAAAAGCATAAGCTGCCAGGCTGGCAGTAATCAGCTGGCCAAACATCACCAATGTGGATTGAACCACACTGTTGAAGAGATAACGTCCGAGTGGTGCCTGTGTCAATGCTCGACGGATATTCTCGAGACGGATCCCTGAGGGAAATTGAAGCGGTGGATACGACCCCATTTCAGCATCAGACATCATACTGATGTTGAAGGCTGACCAAATTGGATACAAGATGATCAGTGCAGCAATAATTAGGATGAGATATTGGAATATCGTCAAAACCGGCTGACGACGGAAATTTGAGGTGGTCATTCGTAATAAACCTTTCGTTCAACGAACACAAATTGAAGGATCGTTAATACCAACATGATAATGAACAACAGGATCGATTGGGCAGCAGCAAATCCAAATTTTCCGTTAAAGTAGAATTCCCGGTAAATCGAATACACCAGCAAATTGGTAGATTGTAGTGGACCTCCTGAAGTCATAATATGGATCGGTGTGAAGGTTTGAAACGCCGCTAAGATATCCACAACCAGTAAAAAGAAAAAGGTTGAAGTAAGCATCGGCAGAGTGATGTGCACGAAACGATTCCAGCCATTCGCACCATCAATCATGGCGCTTTCGTACAGCTCTTCCGGGATAGTTTGCATTGCAGCAAGAATTATGACGGTGTTCAATCCGATTTGCAGCCAAACAGTCGTCAAAGATACTGACAACAAGGCCGTATCAGGGCTGACAAGCCAGGGGACATTCGCAATCCCCACCAAACTCAGCAAGTAATTAATCCCTACTGTCGGGTGATAAATGTAAAGGAACATCAATGAGGCGGTTGCGCCTGATATGGCAATCGTGATCGAAAAGACCATTCTAAAAAATGCGATCCCCTTCAAACGAAGGTCGCCCAAAACAGCCAAGCCAAGTGAGATCAAGATCGTTGTGGGGACAGTGTAAAGAATGAACAACAAAGTCCTTTTAAGACTATTAACGAAATTTGGCGTCTCGAATAATCGCTGATAATTTGTTAACCCAATAAACTTCACCAGACGCCCAATGGGGTCAGTAATATACAAACTAATTTCAACAGAACGCAGTAACGGAATAAAAACAAAGGCCATAAATAAAATAAGTGCTGGGCTTAGGTAAAGCATAGCCTCAAGAAAATTCTTGATTGCCCGTTTCTGCTGGCCACTAAAATTTAATAAATTTGCTTTAAATAACTTTGGCGGGGTTGAGTTTGGTGAATTCATATGCTCAATCACTGAATCCTTCCTTCAATGTGCATTGAAACAAAAAAGATGCGGTTTTTCGAAGTTGTTCTATGCGATCGATACAAATGAGTATATCAGCAATTTTATCACACTTTTTAAATTGCTAACAAGAGTCTCTGTCAAGAATTTCTATTTCCACACAATCAGAGAACTCCTTTTGGGTCTAGGTTTTGCTCTATGTTCAAAAAGTGCTCTTTTTTATCTCCTCAAATTTGGAAATATGATACAGTATCATTGAATGTGTTGAATCATATCAAAATAAAACTTAAACTCAGTTGACTCCAATAGAGATGGATATAATATTAAAATTATTTAAGTTATAACATAGAGGTGCGGCGGGTCATACCCCTGCACCTTACACAGTTATTTTTTGTTGTGGGTTTCAACACCCCCATTTATTAATCGTTTAACTGTGAGCGGGTTTATAATAAAATCAGCTCTGAAATTGCTCTGACAGGAAAAATAAATGCTAAACCCCAAAAGGAGATCACCCATGAACACGCCAGCCTTCATCCTGGCCGGGATAGCGGCCGGTTTATTGATCTACGCGCTCATCCGCGGGGAAGGCCTGGCCCTGGCCGGGCTCAAAATGGCCGGCACTACTGTGTGGAACAACCTGATCTTGTTGGTGTTGGGCTTTCTGATTGCCGGACTGATGCAGGTGCTGATCCCAAGGGACCTGATCGCCACCTGGCTGGGAGGCACAGCGGGGGTCAAAGCTGTTTTCATCGGCTGTTTTGTCGGCGGGCTGGTCCCCGGCTCGCCCTATGTCGTCTTCCCCATCGTGGCCGGTTTTTACCAGGCCGGTGCAGGCCTGGGCGCCATGATCGGTTTTGTCACCGCCTGGTCCTTGTGGTCGGTCTCCCGCCTGCCCGTGGAAATGGCCTTAATCAACCCCAAAGTGGCCCTGATCCGCTATGCAATCACCTTCATCGTCCCGCCCGCTGCGGGTCTTTTGGCACATTCACTGGGAAAATTTCTCCTCTAAGCACAGGCTGACCGCACCAGGTGCTCGTCCCCTTCACTGTTTAACTGGCAAGTGGCAATTCGCGTAATTACCCCACATACACGCGTGTCACACGCGGGTTGATCTGGCAGGTCACCTCGTAGGTGATCGTGTTGAGCTGCTGCGCCCACTCATCACAAGTGATCTCCAGGTCACCGCTGCGGCCCATCAGCACCACCTCATCCCCCACCCCCACGTCCGTCTTCTGCCCCAGGTCAATCATGCTTTGGTCCATACACACCCGCCCCACCACAGGGTACGACTGCCCGTTGATCAGCACCCGGCCCCGGTTTGAAAACAAGCGGTTAAAGCCATCTGCATAGCCAACCGGGATGGTGCCAATCCAGGTATCCTGCGGGGCAAACCAGGTGCGCCCATAGCCGATGCTTGTCCCAGCCTGCACTCGCTTGACAAATGACACCCGCGAATAAAAACTCATCCCGATCAAAACCGGGATGAGTTTTTATTCG
>JBLRWR010000017.1:0-18753 GCA_047921135.1 Candidatus Brevefilum sp. | reverse complement strand
CCCCGATCAACGCCGCACAAACATCCGTGCAAAAATTAGAAGGTGACCGAATTGATGCCAGCAGCTTCTGTGAATCCGGCTGGGCAGTTTACCGCGTTGAGCAACTACCCGATCTGATCAGAAATGAAAAAGCCAGAACTCCCGCACAACCTTCTGACGACGTGAAAACCCCGTTGGAAAAAAGCATTCAAGCCATGCTGCTGGTACTTTTGGGCATCGCCGGGGTTTTTTATGGCGTACTGATCCTGGAAATGCTGCGCCTTGACGCCCTACCTCCTGAACTGATCAACATTTATCGGCAGGCGATCTCAACTATCTTTTCCATTGCACCATCGGGCCTGTTTTTCATGATCTTGCTTAATTACGGTGTCGGTAGCGCGCAAATTGCCAGTTCAGGCGCACTGGTCAGGCGCCCTTCCACCATTGAAGCCCTGGCACAAACAACTACCATAGCCCTGGTCCGCAAGCGAAACCTGGACGCCCTGACGTTGCAAATCGACATGATCCCAGACGAACAGGGTGATCCCCCCTTCAGTGAAAGGCGGACAAGGCGCATGTTGGGTAACTATTTTCACAGTGTCCAAACGGATCAATTTCCCTTCGCCGTCATCAAAGATGAACTGGAAGGCGCCCGCCTTCGGTTGTCTGCCGAAGCTCGCTTCTTCTCCCTGCTCGGTTGGGAGGCAATCAATTTCGATGCTGAAAATATGCCCGGCACTTATGTGATTGGCTACCCCGAAATTCTGCAAAACTTCATTGACCGTCCTCAAAACTCTGAAGATGAAACAAATCGGGAAGCAGTACAACCCCCGGCACTACTCAATCGATGGGGTACCCAGAAAACGCGGGGACAACAAATGAAGGCCACCACGCACAGCGAACTGGATGCCCTACCTGGCGATGACTCAAGCCATGTTTTACGTTTGATGTTTGCCTACGCACCGGGTAGATTACCGCCCAGACAATCGACACCCCAACCGCCCAACAGCCTGATTCCCATCTGTTATCTCAATATTGTCAGGGCATATCATCCAGACATAAAATCAGCCTTAGGTGCAGTTCAGCAATCCGGGGTGTCGGTCAAAATTCTTTCCCGGGGTCAATTACAGAACTTAGAAGGCTTGGCTAAAGAGTTGAATCTCAATATCCAGGAAGACCTGGCGTCGCTGGTCATCAGCGGGGATCAGCTAGACCATAAACTGGCGTCAAATGAGCTTGAATCTATCCGGGAGAAGATCGTCTTCTATCAGCTCAACACGGAACAGATGGTAGAGATTTTAGATCTATTGCGTGCAGATGGGCAGTTTGTCGTCCTCAACAGCAATGCCGTCGCCGACCTCCCTTTGATGGCACACACCGATGTCAGCATTACAAGCCAGGGCAGCAGCCATAAAGTTATCACAAAATCCGATGTGATCTTGATGGACAATTCCCCAGCCGTACTACCTGAAATCTTCCGTGTGTCGCAAATAGTGGTTCAGAACGTGATCAATTTGCTGAAACTTAACCTAACAAAAATTACCTATGTACTGTTGCTGATCCTCGCCATGTTTCTGACAGGCAACCGAAAATTCATCTTCGAACCCCTTCATGGCAGCCTGATTGGGATTTTTACCATCACATTACCCTCAATCTTCATCAGCTTGTGGTCCCATGATCAGCCCATAAAAAGGCAAAGCATCCGCTCCCAGCTCTTCCAGTTTGTCATCCCAGTAGCATTCACCATCGCGCTGGCTGTAATTGGCACCTACCTGTATTTTTATGGTCAGGGTTATCACTTCTTCCGGGTTCAACACATCATCACCCATTTATTGGTACTGATTGGATTACTGCTGGTAGTTTTCTGTTATCCCCCTGCACTAAAGCATACAGGAGGTAACACATCTGCTCCCACCTGGCGCTTGACCGGTACAGCCGCGGTATTATTGACTCTCTTTATCACATTCACCTACATTAGACCGTTTCAATACTATTTCCGCCTATTCCCCCTGGTCTCATTGGCCGACTACCTTATTGTTGCGGCTATCGGGGCAGCCTGGGCCTTGCTTACTGTCCTCCTTTGGCGCTTTACACGATCAACACTCTCCGCTAACCTTCAGGAAACACCGATCAGCATGATCACCAATCCATTCGACAAAGGTTAAACCCGTAAATCAATACGAATAAAAACACACCCCATCACCTCATACAACAGGTGGTAAGGCGTGTTTATGTGATTGGAGCGGTTATTCAGCCAAATAGATTATCTTTACAACCCGGCAAACTCAAACGGCTCGGCGATTTCAAAGTAATCATACGTCTCACCTGAATAATTCTCATAATTTTCTACCAGCAAGCGCTGAACTGGGCTGCCCGAGTTGAAATCCGCTTTCTTGATGTCAACCCAAAACACATTCGGTGTGATGGTTGTTTCAAAGAAATACAACAGGTTCTTCTGATCAGCCACCGACCGCCATCGAGTCGACGAAATATTGGGCTGTTCTTCAGATGAAATTCCCAGTGGAACAGAAGCATTGCGAATAACGCTGAAGGCGCCAGCGATGGCTTGGCGGGCGTCGCTGGTTTTTGGAATGGCGTTGATATAAAAAGATGTCCGCACAAAGCGATCCGCGGCGCGGTTGGTACCCGGCAGCATCACCAAGCCGCCAATCTGTCCCCAGTATTCATTTAATGCCAGCTGGTGTTCAAAAATGGGCGAGTTAGTCATGACGGTGTAATCCATCCCCGCATGAATGACCAGCTTTCCATCAATATACTCAAAAATTGCGTTATTACCGGTGGCATCTGATATCGATAAGTGCAATGTGCCAAATTTTGTTGTTCCGGGGATATTGGCTGATACCACCACAAAGGGTTCTGTGCTCAACTCAGCCACAGCCTCATCAACCGTGGCAAAATTGTCCAGCACATATTGCACCCAGGCAGCAATGCTGAGGGCCTTTTGCTGGCCGTCATAAGCCGGGTAGCGGGATTCGGCCAGCCACAACAGGTTGGCCACTAGCCCTTTTTCGTTCATACCGTCTGCGCTGGCAATATTATAGGCACTGGCCACAACGCTACCGTATTTGGATGTCCAGGTGACCGAATTTGGTCCGACCTGTCCATGCCGTTCCATGCCCCTAGGAAATAGCCACAGGTTGGCGGGAATTTCGTAAGCCCAATCCATCGAACGAGCAGTGATAATTTGACCTTCTAAACCCTGGTAAACTACACGAGTGCACATATTCATCTCTCCAGTAGATTAATTTTAGTATCGATATTTTACCGAACAACTACAAATTCATGTCAGGATTGTATAAAGTTTCTCCAGGTTAGTTGGCCAGATACGAGTCTTGCGCCACAAAAAAATGTGTCAGCGGGCAATTATTTATGTAATCAATCCCGATAAATTTTTCCCTCAATTTGCCTCACCCACGCTTCACCGACCGAGGCAGCAACACGCCCCTCATGAAATTATCCAAACTGGAAGTGTTGGCTCAGATTCCCTCAGCACAAATTATTTCTCTATTAATTGATTCCCAAACCCTGGGCAATATCAAGAATCCATGCAATGCTGCTTGATTCTTAATGAGAATTATAAATTTACCTGCGAACAGCCAGAGTGATTTGGGCTTCGATTGCCTTCACCTTATTTAAGGCGATGATCCACATGGGCGATGAACCACGTCAACACTTTGCGAGAAACGCCTTTCCGGGCACCAAACTCCAATTTCTGACCGACCGGATTGATCGGAAAAATAGTCAGCGAACACTTGACCTCATCCGGTCCTGCACCGGTAAGCTCGATGTCCAGCTGTGTCCGGTCACCTAAAAAATTACCCAAGATCGTCTTACTGAAAGTTGCCGAAATCAGGCCAAGCTCTGCCTGATGCTTGACAACTTTCCCCTCCAACCCCTCAATTGCGCCAAAAATTGCCTTGGTTAGGGCATCTTTCGTGCGCGGATAAATTTTTTCTTCGTGAATTGTGTATGGCATATCGATCCTTTTATGTGTGATGATTTGAAATAAATTCTTCAGCCTTCTCAACCAGGAATCGGTTTCCGATGAAAACCGGAACCCTTTGGTGGATGTCAGTGGGCTGGATATTCAGAAGCGATTGCGTGCCATCAGAGCCATACCCGCCAGCCTGTTCCGCAATAAAAGCCAAAGGCGCCGCTTCATATAACAGGCGAATTTTTCCGTCAGGCTTGCTGCTCTCAGCGGGATACCCAAAGACACCGCCATGGATCAGGTTGCGGTGAAAGTCGGCAACCATTGAACCGACATACCTTTGTGACAAATGGGGGTACTTCAGGTGCTGCAGCCAATTGATGTATGCACTCATTTCCGCAGAAAAGTGTTTTTCTGCTGCATGATTAAAACTAAAGTACATCGGTGGTTCGGGAAAGCGGATATTTTCATGGGAAAGCAGAAACTCGCCCCAGGCCGGGTCCAGGGTGAAGCCGTGCACGCCCTGACCGCTGCTATACACCAGCATCGTGCTTGTTCCATAGAGAATATAGCCAGCCGCCACCAAATCCCGTCCTGGTTGAAGGCAATCCTCCAGCCGGCCTGGATGCGCTTCATCAATCGCCCGATAAATGCCAAAGATCGTGCCTATACTGATGTTAGTATCGATGTTTGAAGAGCCATCCAAAGGATCGAATACCAGTACATATACACCTTTGGCATATTGAGCCGGAATGCGGACCCAATCCTCTCGCTCTTCTGTGACCATTCCACACAATCGCCCCGTGTGACAATTGAGACGCACGATCACGTCATCTGCATAGACATCAAGTTTTCGCTGTTCTTCACCCTGAACATTGACGTTATCCGCAAAACCCAGGATATCCAACAGACCTGCCCGGCGTGTTTGCGCCGCGATAATTTTCCCTGCCAATGCCATCTGGTACAACAACGAGGTCAATGCGCCCCGGGCTTGTTCCGGCTGGGTTTCCAACAAAAAGCGTTCAATAGTGATAATCTTTGGATCAATCATCGGTTGATCGTTTCCACACGGGTTTGAGAATATAAATTTTTCACGAGGTCAAACGAACCCACTGCTGTACCGCTAAGGCTGGCCGCCGCCGCGCCGCACGCAACTGCCCACCGGGCTGCTTCAACGACGCCAAAATCCTGGCTTAAACCCCATACACAACCACCCACCATCGAATCACCGGCCCCAATTGGATTACGCTCCTGGATCCTTGGGGTGGTAATAAAAAATGCGTCGTTTTCGGTCAGCACAAAGGCGCCTTTTTTACCCATCGAAACCAGGACATTGGCTACACCCGAAGACTGAATGCCTTTGGCTGCCGATAAAAGCTGTTCAGGTTCGGATGTCGGCATCAGGGTTAGCTTTTCGAGTTCCGTTTCGTTGGGTTTGATTAAGAAGGGACCCGCCTGGCAACCGTGTTTCAAGGCGTCACCGCTGGTATCTAACAGCGCTTTTGCACCTGCCTTTTGAATGATTGTAACTAAGCGATGATAGATTGTGGCTGGCACGCCGGGTGGCAGGCTGCCAGCCAGGATCCACCAATCGCCGGGTTGTGCCAGCAGGGTGATTTTATCGATTAATGCCTGCAATTCATCCTCTGAGACGGTCGGCCCCGGCTCATTGACCTTGATGTAATGGTCATGGTTTTCCGTAGTAATGCTGACGTTTGTGCGCGTATCACCCTTTACCCATACAAAATCAGTAGCAATTCCCAGGGATTCTAGGCCGTCTTTAAGGATTTCTCCACTCTTCCCGCCTGCAAAACCTATCGCTGTGCTGTCTTCTCCCAAAGATTTGAGCATCCGGGAGACATTGAAGCCTTTTCCGCCAAAATCAACTTGCCAATCTGTAGCACGCAGAACACAATCGTATTCGATCGTCTTTACGGTTAATTCACGGTCAACAGCAGGATTAAGTGTTACAGTATAAATCTTATTCATGATCCCAACACTGTTCGAAGAGCTCAGCTTCAGATTCGATGGTCCAAACGTTTAACGGACCCAATTTTTCGGCCACTTCCGGCATTTTTTCCGTAAGCTCATCCAATCCGACCAGGGGCAGGTTATGAATTTGGGGAAAGATGACGACCTTGCCGGGGTATTTGCCTTCAATAACGCTTTCAAGGGCTTTAATGGCTTCTTCGATCCCACCGATGGCAGCCACCATTCTGCCCGGAGATAATTTACCTTCCTCCGCCCGTTCGAGCACCGAAGCCTGGTCATCAATGGTCAGACCTGAAGTGCCTGTATATTGGGCATTGTTCAGGTAGACATCGGATAAATTCATCGGTACCATGGTGCCATTCGGCACGCCTGCAAACAGAACCAGCATGCCGTTCGGGTTCATTAGCGTGGCCGCCTCAGCCATCAGCCTGGCAGAGGGCACGCTGACCACCACATCATCTGCCCCCTCGTTGTTAGTGACCTCCTTTACGAAGTCATACAGCGATGTCGCGATTTCGAGCGGATTGACCACATGCAATTCGCGGTTCTGATGCTTGGCTAAGGGTAGAAAACGGTGATTTAACGCATCCAGCCGTTCTTGGTTCACCTCTGTGGCAATGATGACTTTAGGACCATCTGGCATTTCTAAGGCTCGTTGAACATGCATCTGGCCCATAGGCCCTCCGGCGCCAATGAAAACCGCAACGCCGTCTGGGAGCAATTCGCAACGGTTGCGCGCCTCACCATAAGATGACGCAATATCTGGCCCCGAGTTCCCAAGGAAGGCGATATAGTCATAATGTAAGCGGCCGGCATCGGCCTCAACCAGGCCATCCAATGGCACCTGACCAACCAGGTTCAGCGTGCCGCGGCGGGCAATCATCCGGCTGATTTGACTGACCGCATCGGCTGAGTGTGGGTTCAACACCACGATATCATCAAAGCCCACGCCCTCGGTCAATTCTTCTGATAAGGCGGCGTAATCTTCAACTGCTAAGCCATTTCTCTCAACAATGGTGGCCTTCGTTTGCGCAGCTAACGATTTGAGCTCCGCCGGCACATCGGTCAAAACGATCGTCTTTGGTGCCTCCAACCCCTCAGAAAACTGATAGGTCGAGAGATCTCCGGGTTGTCCAACAATCCACATGATGCCATCCACTTTGGGTGTCAGCCTTCGTCGTTGGGTGTACGCAGCTAACACGCAGCCCCATGGTTCAAGCAGTGAAGCGGCCGCATAGCTGATCTCCCCCTTCACAGGGAGTAAACAAGCCCCACCATCGGTATCCAACACTTCCGGCCCAATCAAATGGTATTGAATCAACCCGCCCGGGATTGTATAACCATAGGCTGTGCTCATCCCATCTTGATAAATATCAGGTTGCACTGCAAACCGCTGTCCAGGCGCATAATCATCCTGGAGGTCTTTCCCTACTTTAATCACCGTTAACGAGACCTCATGGCCTAAACGACCTGGTTCTTTCGATAGATCACGGTTATAAAGCTTAGGGTGAGCACTGCCTTGATTGAGGACCTTGATATCTGAAAAACACATCCCAACACTATCAATGCGGACCAGCATTTGATGATCCCCTGGTTCAGGGACGGCAAACGCCTCTGGTTGACCATTTCTACCCACATTCTCCAAACCTGCGCCATATAAGTTCCAGCCCCAATTTTTTTCAGGCAGTGGGCTCTGAGCAGCTTTGTATTCCTTATATTTTGACATCAATTTCACCTTTCACACTCAAAAATTAATAAATGGTCAAGTACCTAACCGAAATTATTCGCTTAGTTACTCAGGTTATTTGCCTGTAAGTCTACGCACTTCATCAGCCGTTGAGCACCTTAAGGCCGATTGCGCAATTTTCTTGGCCTCTTGGTAATTTAAACTGCGCACCTGCGCTTTAACGGTCGGGATGGCCGGTACGGTAACACTTAACTCATCAACGCCTAAACCTACCAGGATGGGGATTGCCTGAGGGTCTGCGCCGAGCTCACCGCACACACCCACCCATTTACCCGCTTGATGGGCTGCTTTCACAGTCATATCGATCAGCCGCAAAACCGCTGGATGCAGCCCATCGGATTTGCCAGCCAGAAGGGGGTGCATACGATCCATGGCAAGGGTATATTGGGTCAGGTCATTGGTGCCAATTGAAAAGAAATCAACATGTTCCGCAAAAGCGTCTGCCATCAACGCCGCCGAAGGGACTTCGACCATGATGCCGATTTCAATACCCGAAACGCCTAATTCGGATTCAATATTTGCCACGATGCTCTGGGCTTGTTTCAATTCGGTTAAATCAGAGACCATTGGAAACATGATGCGCAATGTGCCGAATTCTACAGCCCGCATAATGGCTCGCACCTGTTCGCGCAATAATGCAGGGCGGTTTAAGCATAGGCGGATGCCGCGTTCACCCAAAAACGGGTTGGTTTCTTCGGCCACCTGGATATAGGGCAATGGTTTATCACCGCCAACGTCCAGGGTGCGCACAATGACCGGTTGATTTTGCATCGCTTGGGCAATTTCTCGGTAAACACCGAACTGTTCTTCTTCAGAGGGTGGATTAGCCCGATCCAAAAACAGGAATTCAGTGCGCAATAATCCAATCGCATCTGCACCGTTTTCCATCGCCTGGTAGGCGTCTTTTGGGCCACCAATGTTGGCTGCAATTTCAACCCAATGACCATCCTGTGTGATCGCGGGTGCTTTTGCATGAACATGCGCTTGCTGCCGCAGCTTTTGATCATCCTGATGCTGCTGTTCAGCCACAGCGATCTCGCTTGGGTCAGGATTGATCGTAACCACACCGGTATTCCCGTTAAGAATAATCGTGGTCTCATCTTTTAACTGCAATACTTTCTCGCCGATGCTGACAACCGCCGGTAATCCCAAAGCCCTGGCGATTATTGCTGTGTGCGCTGTTGGCCCACCAAAGGCTGTGCAGAACCCCAATACTTTTTCCCGATCCAATGAAATCGTATCCGATGGAGATAAATCTTCACAAATGATGATGATGGGATGATCAGGAAATGTTGGCGTATTACTTTCAGCCCCAACAAGAATTCGTAATACCCGGTATCCGACATCATGCAGGTCGGCGGACCGAGCAGCCAACAACGGGTCATTTAATGCAGCTACCGTTTTCGCCCGTTCTTCAATTGTGGATTGCCAGGCAAACGCCGCACTTTGCTTTTGGTTGATTTTCGCCAATACATCATCCAGCAGGTCTACATCATCCAACAACTCCATATGGACATCAAAAATCGCCGCTTCACTGTTGATGTTTTGAGCCAGCATCTTATTGCGCAATTGTTCAAGCTGGCCTTTTGCAGTCTCAATCGCTGCTTGCAGCTGGTTTTTCTCTTCGGATTCATTCTCAAACGTCTCTTCAACCTTTATTTCTGACCGTCTGAGATAATACACCGGACCAATTGCGATCCCCGGCGCGCCAGGCACACCGGATAATGCGTTTTTATGGGTGGTTTCTAATTTTTCGTTTTCATCCACCTTTGTGGATGCTAATTGCGCTTTGGCTGATTTTGGGTGTGGTGCCTGCTCAATTAATTCTTCTTCGCCCAGCCCGCTTTCTACAGCATCACGCAAAGCTGTCATGGCCGCTTCTTCATCCTCACCATTGACCTCAATCCGAATTGTGCTCCCAGGTTCAACACCTAAAGTCAACAGTGAAATCAGGCTTTTTGCGTTGGCTTTCTTTTCACCATGGAATACCCGGATATCCGCTTGAAACGTTTTGGCAACATTGACAAAAACCTTGGCTGGTCTGGCATGCAATCCGGTTGGGTTATTAATAACGATCTCTAAGTGTTTCATAGCACAACCAACTTCCCTTATTTATAATTTCTCACAATCACCTGCAATCCCCACCCAAAAAAAGAAACTTGCTCATTCCCCCAAAACAGAAAGAATAAGCTCGGGATCTGTGGTTTGGATCAATTCTTGAGTAGCCTCATCATCCTCAACAACCTCGGCTAATTTCGAAAGCACGCCGATATGTTCATCGGATGTGGCTGCAATCCCTATGATGAGGTAGGCGCGTTCATCATCTTCCCAGATGATGCCATTCGGAACCTGAAGGACGGAGATCCCCGTTTTGAGGATATCGTCACGATTTTCAAATTCACCATGCGGAATGGCAACGCCATTACCCAGATAAGTCGACATGGTTGTTTCACGGGCTAGCATGCCCTCAACATAGGCAGGTTTAACACAACCGCTGTTGACCAGCAGCGCGCCCGCTTGGCGAATGGCATCGGCCTTATCGACTGCCTCAGCTTGCACCTGAACGCGTTCAAGAGATAATATCGCCATCGCTTACTCCTCTGTAGAAACAATTTCTGTGCCGAGGGTAAAAGCCTCAACGAGCTTGTCAAAAATCGGATCATTAAAAAAGTGAGTAAATGATACAACAACTGCCTCGGGCATTTTTTTATGGACAAATTTTGCTAACCCTTTATGAACGATGATCAGCTTCGCATTTGGGGGGATCTCACGAGCCGCAGCGTGGACAACAGTGACTCCCTGAACTCCGGCTTTTTTAAGTTTCTTTTTAAGGGCACTTACACTCATCAAACTGGAACCCATGCCAGCTTCACAAGCTAAAACTATGGTTTTTACTTCTGAGGAAAGGACTGAACTAGCCATGCTATTCTCCTTGTAGTTTTAATGATAATGGCGTGACAGGTTTCTGAAATCAGAAACCTGTCACGTTGGAAATATTTAATTAGGCAAGCCCTGGTACGGCTTCACTTTCTTCTTCAACTTCAGCTTCGTCAACTACTTCTTTGACAGGGCGGACTTTCAAAATGAACCAGCCCACCACGAATGATGCGACTGCGCCGAGTAAAACGCCCATCAGCACAGCGAAATGTTGACCCCTTGGCGTGACTGCCAAGTAGGCGAAAATGGAGCCAGGCGATGGTGTAGCCACCAGGCCAGCGTTCAAGATGGTGAACCAGAGGTTGGCTGTGAGACCACCTGCAATGACAGATAAGATCATGATGGGGTGCGCCAAGACATATGGGAAATAAATTTCATGAATACCGCCCAAGAAGTGGATAATCATCGCGCCTGGTGACGATTGTTTGAGCAAGCCTTTGCCGGCCACAAAATAGGCAATCAGCAAACCCAAACCAGGACCAGGATTGGTCTCAAGCAGGAAGTGAATGGCCCGACCAGATTGTTCAACAGCATTGACACCCAGGGGAGCCAGCACGCCGTGGTTAAGGGCATTGTTCAAGAACAGCACCTTGGCGGGCTCAATGATTAAAGCTGCCAAGGGCAGCAACCTGGCACTGATCAGAAAGTTTACGCCTGCTTCTGCTGCTCGGCTGATTGCAGTGAGGACCGGGGACATAAAAAGGAAGCCCAGGAGTGCGACAACTGCAGCCAGAATACCGGCAGTGAAGTTGTTGACGAGCATTTCAAACCCTACTGGAATCTTGTCTTCTAAGCGGTCATCGATCTGTTTAATCAGCCAACCACCCAGGGGGCCCATGATCATGGCGCCCATAAATTGGGGGATGTCAGTTCCGACAATGACACCCATCGTGACGGCTGCACCTACCACACCGCCGCGCACACCATGAACCATCCTACCACCCGTATAACCGATCAAAATCGGTAAGAGGTAGACGATCATTGGTCCCACAAGGGAGCTGAACCGCTCATTTGGGGTCCAACCCGTTGGGATGAAAAAGGCTGTGATCAAACCCCAGGCGATGAATGCGCCTATGTTGGGGATGATCATTGCAGCCAGGAAGCCCCCTAATCGTTGAAGTTTTTCTCTCATAATATTTCTCCTTTGTCAATATAAATGATTTGCGGAATTACCGCAGGTTAATTAGATGTGGGACAATGCCCGTATTACAAGTAGCGGTCGGAACGCTACATAGTAAACCCATGAGGTCAGGTGATGAACTGAGTAATTGCTTCAATGTCTTCTGCCAGTAATAATGGATGGACGTGTATAACCGTGATTTCTTGACGAACAATATCTTTCAGCGGTACGGTGCTGATGATCAAATCGGCTGTTGCGACCAGGTCGGGTGTCAATTCTCGCAACGAGATGCCCTTCAGGGGACCGAGCCGGGGAAAACGAGCTTCTAAGCGCGACATGAGTAATTGCGCACTGGCCATTCCGCTTGGGCACACGACCAAAACCTGCCTGAAAAGATGTGGGCGAAGTCGAATTCGGGATGCCCGTAACAGTGCGGCAATATTGTTAATCTCGTCATCCGGGATTAGGATAGATATCCTCTGCTCGATCAATGCAGCCAATTCATTGGCCAGCTCAAACTCACGGGCATATTTGTCTGATAAGGACAAATGGGGATAAGTTGCGGGTTGCCAGATGTTGAACTTCTGACGCAGGCAGGCAGGAATAATATGGTTGGTCAAACCATCCCGCAAGGTCAAATCTTCGCTCATCTCGGGCGTGTTGTAGAAGGTTGCGATCGCAGCCATAATTTCAGAGATCAGGTCATTAAAGCTGGCGTCGATATCAACGGGCAAGTTTCGGTCACGTGGCGCAGCTAGTAACGCCATAGCAATTCCTGCCATGAAGGTGTTGCGCTGGGAAGGCGTTAAATCCAGACCCGAGCGGTTCGCAATCATTTTTGCATATTTCCACACTGATAAAGCCTTCAGTTCTTGCAGGGTGTCTTCGTCAACGGTGAGAAAATGGCCTTGGGAAACCCTTTCAGTCTGTATAGCAATCACCAACGCCAGGTGTAAGAAGGCATCATCGGTAAAGCGTCCACCCAACTGCGCTTCAACGTTAGCAATCAAACCGAATATCCTCACCAAATCCCATTTATAGATAATTTCAGCAGTTATTTGTAACAATGGGTGTAAATCTGCATCTTTCTCAAAGACAAAAATCAACCCCTGGGTATAATTGATCTTAATCAGTGGATTGCCAAAGGGTGTTTCTCCCCAAATCAGCATTGATATCAGGTTTTGTCTTGTGTTCTCTCCCGCATCAAGTTCAACGCCATAGTTCGGGCGTCGTTTGAGCGTTATTCCATGTGTGGAGAACCAAGCCTCAATGGCGTCTAAATCTTTGATCACCGTGGTTCTCGATACCTCTAAAAGGTGTTCTAATTCAGACAAATATTTCGGCTGGTCGATCACCAACAAAAATAACGCCAACAATTGTTGGCGTTCTTCAGCTGAAAGAATAAGCTGGAGGAATTTACTCGAATATAATTCGGTTTGGAGCATTTCTAATTGCCCTGGTGCAAATTGTAAACTAATCCCCACCCCAGGTTTTATATCTAAATCAATTTCATGTTGCTTCAACCATTGTTTAATCCCCTTGAGGGCGTAAGTGACCTGGCGGATTGTTAGATTTAGTTCTGTCGCCAAATTATCAGCCTTGATGGGCGCATCCGCATCAATCAATGCAGATAATAGATCACGCTGACGAGTTGTTAGGGCTGACATTGGTGATTGAACCCTCCAAAGGTTTAATCGTTTGTTAACATCCTCCTATATAATAGGATATTTTCCACGTATTTTTAAAGGAATTATCAAATATTTTTTCTAACCCATTGTAACAAATGTTGACTAATTCATTGCAGTCGCGAGGGGACGAATATTATAACCAATTTATTTATTATATATTCAATTAATTCATCGAAGAATAGCTAATAAATCCGAAATAAAGAAGCATTGTCAGTACAGGTATGGTTAATGAAGAAAAAACCAGGGAAATGATATGTTATCTAATTTACAAAATGTTTACCAACAGCCATCTTCGTGCGGAGTTAAGATCATAACAACAATTCTCAAATTTTTCCCCTAGCTGGATAGCCACGCTATGCCGTACCCCAGCCACATTGTTAGTCACAGGGTAAGCAAGATTGTCATCACCCTTTTTGGCAGTCTGGATTGCTTTTACGATTATCCCCCTGACGCTCTAAAGTCATATGAACACCCTCACCCCTGCCTGACTGACTTCGGCAACATGCGCACAAAGGGCAGGCTCAACGGCAGCAGCCCGGCGGTGACCAGGAAGGTAAAACGCAAATCAAATCCGTCCGACAACAACCCCACCAGGATCACTGCCAAAGATTGTAACGTAAACGAGACTGCCATAAAAACACCATTGGCAAAGGCTCGCTGATTGGGTGCGTTTTCCATCACAATCGCCATCATCACCGGAACAACGGCAATGCCAAAAAATCCCATCAGCGCCAACAGGGGCAGCTTCCACAACGCGTTGGCGTACACAAACAAGACCATCAAGATCGGCGTTAGCACAAATGAAATTACCAGCATACGCCGCCGCCCAAATTTATCACTCAAAGAGCCAGCCAAAAAAGCGCCCGCCATACCCGCCACCTCGAGGATCGTCAGCGAAAACCCGGCCATCCATAAGGTAGAGCCCTCACGGGTCAAATAGGTGGGTAAAAATGTGGTCAAGGAGACCATCGCCAGGGCGCGGATGAACATGATCATTGCCAGGGGCAGCATCACAGGGCGTAATTCGCGTAATCCCAGCCGCCAATTCAATTGAGACCCCCCTTTGAGGGTGCGCGTGGACAGGCTGTTCAGCTTGACCGATAAAAACACCGAAGCCAAAACGCCGGCCAACAGCAGCCAGGGCAGGCCATCCACGGTCAGGTAAGCGATCGCCGTCACGATAATCACTGGCCCCAGCGCCCTGCCTAGCTCGCCGCCCACCATCCAATAACTCATCCCGCGGCCCAAATGCCGCCCCGAAAGGCTGCTCCCCATCACCGGCCCGGTCGCATGCAGCGTTGACGAGCTGATGCCCGCCAGCAGCAGTAAGAACGCCGCCAGGCCATAGGTCGGTGCTATGCCCAAACTGCTCATCGCTGCTCCCGTTATCGTCGGTGCCAGGATGATCAGCCAGCGCAGGTTCACCCTGTCCGCCATCCAGCCGATAAAGGGCTGCAATAACGATGGCAGCTGGTAAAACACAGACAGCAAACCCGCAGCAGTGTTAGTGAGCGTGAATTTTTCAATCAGCAGCGGTAATAAAGGGGGTAAGAAGGCCGAATAGGTGTCATGGACAGCATGCGCCACCGAGATGGTAGCTACACCCCCGGTTTTGAATTCAGATCCTGCGATGTTATTCTCTGGTTCCACGATTGTTTCAGGTTCCATTCTATAGGCCTCAGTTATCCAAACGTCCTTCAATGCGTTAAATCAGTCGCTACTGAAAGCGTTACCGGAGCAAAACCTTGATAAGTGTATCACTGTTTGGGGGGTTGGGTCAGGAGAAATGTGCAAACAACGTTTTCTTTTAGAGCATAGGAGAATTCGGAGAGTCAGACTGCGATGTCCCACTTAATATAGGTTCTGCTTCAATAAGTAGGCCAGAGATTCGCGCCATGCTGTTTTTGATCAAGTGTGGATGCGGTTCGTCCATAGCATTGATGGTTTTTGTGATCTTTGTCAGGCGGTCTTTTAGATCTGAAAGCTGGGTTGCAGCACCGGCTGCAATGCGATGGATGACCAGGTGGTTCCAGAGTATTAGCAAAACAGCAGATATGGGGGGTGCGATGATTATGCCAACGATTCCAAATACATCCGCCAGAGCAATCATCAACATAACCGTCAGAATCTGGGCATCCCATCTACGGTTGAAGAGCTTCGGTTTAATCCATATCTGGAACACAACCATAACAATCATTGCATAAATTGCTGTACTAAGGGCGATCTCTCCACTCGTTAATAGACCGATCATCAATGTTGAGACGATGATCAGAATACCACCAACAAAAGGCACCATGCTGGCTAATCCACCTATTAAACCAAGGAGTGCCGGTGATGGTGACCTGAAGATCCAAAATCCAAAGCCTAAACAGATCCCGATCAGTAGACTGAATAACCCCTGGCCGCGAATATACGCGCCTATTTCAAACTCAACTGTCTGCCAGATATCCCGTGCGAGTTTTCGCTGCTCAGATGGTAATAAAGACAGCCAGAGTCGCTCGAAATGAACTTGACTTATACTCCAATAAACACTTAAGATAAGAATAATTGCAAACTCAGCCACTATTCCACCGACATTTTGAGCAATGCTGATCAGTGCTGGTAAAACCATCTCCCCCTCCGGCCCGATGATCGTTTGAAACAGGATACTGGGCAATGGCAATAATGTTCGTATCGTTTGCTGTAACGAGGGACTTAACCATTGCGGCAACCTCCATGCATCCTGCACTGATGCATTTTGGGCTAAAGTGTGGATCTCTGTTACTGAGGCTTGAAACGTGAATAAGACCACATATAATAAACCGACTACCACAAGAATATAGATGAAAATCCAAAGGATCTTCACAAACAGCTTTCTTCCAACCAAGCGAGTGATTAAGGGCCTAATGGAAGCAGCCAGCATTAATGAGATCAATACATAAATAACAGCAACCCGAAATTGCCACAGTATTACCAAAGCCAGTAAAGTAGACAAAACACCAACAAAGATTCTTACAAGGTTTTTAATCATGCTGTTCTACAGTTGGGATT
The DNA here is from genome assembly GCA_047921135.1 of Candidatus Brevefilum sp. Classification (GTDB taxonomy): domain Bacteria; phylum Chloroflexota; class Anaerolineae; order Anaerolineales; family Anaerolineaceae; genus Brevifilum. Next base: position 2,308 of record JBLRWR010000017.1, on the reverse strand, counting down.
TCTGCTAATAATAAAGCCAATTCCGTGGATATGGATTCGATTTCTTCCATGACGAAATCGATTTGTTTCTCGGTAATGCCTGGCCCTCCTTGTTTGAAGCGGGCTTGTTTTTGTATATCTTTGGCCAGGTCATTTGCTTCAAAGCGAAGCCGGCTGGAAAGGTCACGACCAGAATCGGTTTCTAATTCAACGCCTGTTCGATGGAAGACGTAACGATCCAACAAAACCTGAAACACAGCCGCAATGGGTATTGCCATGAGGGCACCCACAATGCCGAAGAGAGATCCGAATGCAAAAATTGACAACAGGGACACAAAAGGATTGACCCCGACAGCTTTGCTCATGATGCGTGGACCTAATAAATTGTTCTCTATCAATTGGATAAGGATGCTTGCAGCAACCACCCAAATCAATTTTGACGGTGCTATGGATAGGGCAATGATTGCTGCTGGAATTGCCCCAAGTGTGGGTCCAATCATTGGCACAGCCTCAAGGACTCCCGCAATAAGGGCCAGAGCCAGCGCATTTGGCAAGCCGATAATCAAATAAGCAATCAGGGCGAGACCGCCCACCGCCAAGCTTAGGACTCCTTTCCCAAATATAAAGTAACCAATTTTTACTTCTATTACGTTGATCAATTCGGATAAATCCAAGCGGAGTGGTTTGGGCAGTAGGAATAAAAAGTATCGAATGGTTCGTTGTCCTTCCAGGGTCCAATGAAAGGCCAAAATCAACACAACGATCACCAGAAAACCACCTTTTGAGACAGACTTCACAAAAACCAATGCTTGTTCAGCAGTGATGATCATTTCTGGACCCGTTTGTTGCAATTCTGAGAAACTTGGAACTTCTCGAGGCAGGATCTGGCCAAGGGTTATGATTACCTGATTGGGAGAGTTTTCCAACCATGCACGTATGTCCTGGTAATATCTTGGTATACTATCAAAGATAATCGATCCCTGTTCGAAAATTAAAGGAAATAGCAATAGGATCAACCCCAGAGCCAGGGTAAAAATCCCAGTATAAACAAGTATCACACCTGCAAATTTTGGAATTTTATGAAGGTACAGCCAGCTGACAATGGGTCTGATGACCGTACCCAGTATGATGGCAACAAAAACGATAAAAACAACAACATAAAAACGGTAAAAGAGCCAAAAACACAACAAAATACCCACAAATACCAGGGTGGCCCCCACCACCCGGCGGAATGTCCATTGAACAAGTTGTGATGATGGATTCTTATCCATCTTTTCCGCAGTATTTGACACAATTACAACCTGAAATAACTTAGCGAAGAGGCCATATTCTCGAATTTGAAGACATGACAAACAATCAAAAAATCCAAGTTCATCATAATAGGACTCATGAGTTTATTGACAGATTTGCATAACAAAATTTGGACGTTTCATAATAGCAAAATCATGCAGACTGAGAAATATCCTTGACGACTTCTGCAGTCATTTCAGGGCGGTCCCCGCGTGTCGCAATGTCAGCCTGGGAAATTATCCCCAAAATCACATTATCCTTGTCAACAACGGTAATACGCCGTAATTGATGCTCTGACATCAAATCCATAGCATTTTGCAAAGGGTCATCTAACCGGCAGCTCACTACTTTACGCGTCATCACACTTTCAACCAGTGTTGAGCTGGCATCAAACCCTTCAGCGATTACCTTCATGACCATATCTCGATCAGTGATTATGCCAACCAATTTACGGGTCTGTTCGTTTTCTATGACGGGTATTGGGCCGACATTCTCGCGCTTCATGAGTTCAGCCGCCCTTGTTACACTATCGGTTGGCAAACAACAAACGGGATTAGGGGTCATCACATCTTCGCAGGTTTTCATTACACTTCCTTTTTGACTGGGCTACTTACTATGTAGGATCATGGCCTGAGTCACACTATTCACCAGGAATGGAAATCCTGATTCATTCCTGATGTTCAGGCTCAGGCCTTGAATGCACTGGTGGGTAACCCGCCCACCCGGTATTTTGGCCGAGCGGGCAGAGTCTCCCATTCTCTTTCTTCTAGATTAAATTCCTGATTTAGCTATTTAAATAAGCTGAATTCTCATTGAAATCCGTGGTTAGATTAATCCAAGCAGATTCAGCAATACTAGGAAAACCACAATTACGATTAGAACGTGAACCCAGTTTCCTGTTTTGGGGAAGCCCGAAAAGACTCTGCCGCCAAAAGCACCCAGCAGCCACAGGATCAGTAAAATTATTACAATTGTCCACAACATGTTATTACTCCTTTTAGATAGTGATTATGTAGTTTTTGTTAATGCCAAAAGTCTG
>JBLRWR010000016.1:0-19003 GCA_047921135.1 Candidatus Brevefilum sp. | reverse complement strand
CCCGCTGTAACCTTTGCGTTCGGCAGGATTCCAGAGGCTTTGATAGCCATCCAATGAGGCTTCTTCGTCGCTGATTTGATCCATTTGTAATTTTATCTCCTGCAAGCATAATACATCAGGGTCCACCTCTGGAACCCAGATCAACGCCTTCTTTCTTAGAATTGCCCGATAACCGTTGACATTCCATGTTGTAATTTTCATTACCTCACCTTTGCCTCTTGAATATATTTTTTTGATTATACCAGCGCTGAAAATCAGTGCAATTTATCAACAAGAAAAATCTATATGTGTAAACAAAACATAAAACGTTAAATTTTCTGTGGAAATATGGTATTTTCTGGGTTTAGAGATGATTTCCATTATAAGATAGGCTATGGTAAACTTCTAATTTGTATTGCACAAATCAATGAGACCAGATTAGCGAATTACGGTTCTATTCATGCATAAAGAATTAATGGTAAAAAAAACCATCCAAAGGAAGAATCAAATCCAAAAACTGCCGGGTTTCATTCTAACTGTCACACTATTAATCATCCTGACCATCCCTGGCGCTGCCCAGACACCCAACCAGCCTCAAGGTCCAACTTACATCATCCAGCAAGGTGATACACTGAACGAGATTGCCATCCGGTTTGGCGTATCGACAGAAGAGATCATCTCAGTAAATGGTCTGGACAACCCCAATACCCTGTTTATTGGCCAATCCATCATCATCCCGGGCCTGGAAGGCATCCGCGGGGTATTGACCTCTGAAATTTTGCCAGCAGGCATATCATTGACAGGCTTGGTTCGCCAAAATCGTCTTGATCAGAGTGACCTGATAAAACTAAACAGGATAACCAGCCCATCTGAGCTCATCGCTGGGGTATCTTTTATCCTCCCCCTTCAAGATGGGGGCGAACAACCCGGCCAACTTGCGCCTCTTGCTCCAGGCGGGACCACTTTGGAATCTGCCATCCAAGCAGGTATTTCTCCTTGGCACCTGGTAGAAGATAACCTGCTACACGGCACATGGGATGTGCATCCAGGGGAAATTTTGTTTACCCGCTTGATTTCCGATAACGAGACCAATGAACAGCCTGACATTTTCACCATATCCCTGAACCCCTTACCTATTGTCCAGGGAGAAACATTGCAAGTCACGGTTTCAGGCTCAAATCTGCTTGAAATAAGGGGTAAATTCAATGGTGACTCACTGAATTTTTTCTCAGAAGACGATCAACTATTCACCAGCCTGCATGGGGTACATGCTATGGCAGAGCCTGGCGTGTACGCCCTGGAAATTGATGCGATGGATGCTGATGGCGCGCCAATTAATTTCGACCAGCTTGTCCTGGTCTCACCCGGGTTTTATGGCACCCAAATGGTCTACGTTTCGACAGAATTTCTTGATGATGATGTAATTGAAGACGAAGATGCCTATCTCAAACCCATTTTAGATCGGTTAACACTCCAAAAACTGTGGGAGGGGCGCTTTCAATATCCCATCGATGAGCCATGCGTCAACAGCCCCTTTGGTCTTCGCCGGATTTACAATGACGGATTGCTGTTTTTCTACCACACCGGTGTCGATTTTGCGGTTTGCGCCCCTAACCTGAACATCTACGCACCTGCCGCGGGCGAAGTTATTCTTGCAGAAGAGCTCACCGTACGCGGCAAGGCCGTGTTAATCGATCACGGATGGGGTGTAATTTCCGGCTATTGGCACCTCTCCGAATTTAACGTAGCGGTTGGAGATAAGGTTAAACCTGGCGACATTTTGGGATTAATTGGGAATACCGGCCGGTCTGCAGGGCCGCATTTGCATTTTGAGGTTCTGATCAATGGAACACCGGTAAATCCGCAAACCTGGCTGGATCAAACCTTTCCTTGATCTTTAAAATAAAACAAGCACCGTTTGAGTGCTTGTCGTTCGATGCGCTGGGAGGGAGTCGAACCCTCACGCCTTTCGGCACGTGGCCCTCAACCACGCCTGTCTGCCAGTTCCAGCACCAGCGCATGAGCAGAGTAATTATATCCTTGTTGAATCAGTTGTCAAGCTGAACGAACAGGCAGTCAAAGGAGTAGAAAATGACCATAATTTTAGATGCCATGGGCAGCGACGATCGGCCTGACCCAGAAGTACAGGCAGCAGTCACAGCATCAAACGCATTCAAAGAAGACATCGTTTTGGTGGGAGATGAAGGGGTTTTGCATGAAAAATTAGCCGAAGTACCCGGCGAAAAAGGGCGTATACGGATCGTACACGCTCCTGAAGCCCTTGATATGGAGGATCATATCGAGGAAGCCCGTCGGAAAAAACAAAACAGCATGCGGGTGGGCATGGATCTGGTCAAGGCAGGCGAAGGCGATGCGTTTGTAACTGCTGGTAATACAGGTATGGCCATGTATTATGGCATTAAAACCTTTGGCAATATCAAAGGGGTCATTCGCCCTTGTTTATGTGCCTTGTTCCCTGTCAGAAACGGACATGCTGTTGTGCTGGATATCGGTGCAAACGCAGAATGCCGGCCCGAATTCCTGGTGCAGTTCGCCATCATGGGCCAGGTTTATGCACAATCACTGCTCGGCATAGACTATCCTAAAATTGGATTGCTGTCAAACGGCGAGGAAGAGGGCAAAGGCAACGATCTCGTTCGAGATACGTACCCTTTGCTAATAAACACGGACTTAAATTTTATCGGCAATGTGGAAGGAAAAGAGCTGTTCAATGGCTTGGTGGATGTGGTGGTCACCGATGGATTTACTGGCAACGTTGTATTGAAATCTACGGAAGCGGTGGCCAAACTGATCGTCGATATCCTCAAAGAAGAATTGATGGGATCTTTTCGGACCAAAATGGGTGCCTTGCTGGCCAAACCGGCCTTCAGTAAAATCAAAGCCATGCTTGATCCGGCTGAAATTGGTGCTGCCCCATTATTGGGCATTGACGCATTGGTCTTCGTTGGACATGGGCGATCAGATGCCCGGGCGATGGTCAGCGCGATAAAATCTGCCAAACATGCTGTTGACAATCAATTATTGCCCAACTTGCGCAGTGCAATTACCACAAGACTATAAGGGAAAAAATCGAAAATGAAAATTATCATCAATGAAAAACTGATCAAAAGAAACAAAACCATCGGCAATGTGACGTCGATCGCCGGTTTAGCCATACTGGCCTCTGGATTAATCCTCAACATTAATCCAACAAATACCCGGACTTTAATTTCATTTGGCGCATTAATTGTGGGCTTTATCGTGGCCCAAATCAGCACCCATTATGTCACCCGCTTTGGGCGCAGTCCCCGCTATGACGAGATCATTGCAAACAATCTCAAAAAGCTAAGCCATGAATATTCCTTCTATGTTTATACCGGACCAATCCCAATGGTGCTGGTGGGGCCTTCGGGAATTTGGATCCCAACTCCTGTTGCGGCAGGTGGTGAAATAACCTACGACAAAAAGTGGCGGCAAAAAGGCGGTTCTTTCTTCATGAAAATGTTTGGGCAGGAAAACATCGGAAAGCCAGAGATCGAAATTGCTTCTAACGAGAAGCAAATTATCGGTTTTCTTCTAAATCACCTGGAAGAAGGTGAAATTCCCCCGGTGAGCAGCGTGCTGGTCTCCTTACACCCAAAGGCTGTCATCGGCGATGTTGAGAACGCCCCTGTTGCGATTGTGGAATCCGGTGCATTGCGGCGCCACATCAGAAAAGTTGACCGCAAAACCGAACCTGAGATTTCACCAGAAGTTATGGAGAAAGTCAACGCAGCCCTGGGCGGCGGACAATCATAAATTATTCGTCTGAAGGGGTAACGTAATCCTTCAGCACCTGTACTTCATCGGGTTTTAGGTAACGGAAATGCCCGGGTTGGAGTTTGCCCAATTCAATGGGACCAATTCTTACCCGGCGAATCTGGCTTACTGGCAATCCAATCCTGAGGCCTGTTCTGCGGATTTGACGGTTTTTACCCTCTCGCAGCACGACGGTCAGCCAAGCTCCTTTTTTTGTATAGGACTTGACTTCAACTTTCGCCGGCAAGGTCCGATAGCCGTCTTCTAACACAACCCCACGCCGCCAAATTTTCAACTGTTCCTCATCGGGCTTCCTGATCACACGCACTTCGTATTCTTTCTCATGCTCGTACCGAGGATGCGTGAGGCGGTTGGCAAGCTCGCCATCGTTGGTTAATAAAACCAAGCCTTCACTCTCAAAATCCAGTCGACCCACCGGATATAAATGCCTTTCATCTTTCACAATATCAAAAATCGTCGGCCGGTCATCGTCTGGCGCGTCTAGCGAGAGCATGTTGCGCGGTTTGTGAAGCGCAATATAAACTTTCTTTTCAGGTTTTCGGATGGGCATGCCATCCAACTGAATATCGTCGGCAGCGGGGTCTGCCTTTGCCCCCAGGGTGATCTTCTCCCCGTTCACAGTCACCCGCCCCTCTTCAATGAATTTTTCACACCCCCGCCGGGACCCAAACCCGGCCTGCGAAAGAATTTTCTGTACCCTCTCAGTAGCCATTATGTTTTTAAAACCTCTCTCGCGCCATTTTCTTCGCGGGTTTCTTCTAATGCATCAAAATCGATGAAGGGCAGCATATCCAGTGATTCCAAGCCGAAATACTGTAAAAACTCAGGTGATGTGCCATAAAAAATCGGACGTCCGGGCGAATCAGCGCGACCTAACTCCTCGATCAAGCCTTTAGAGAGCAGTGTCCGCATGACACCATCACTGTTCACCCCTCGGATCACATCGACTTCTGGCCGGGTGACCGGTTGTTTGTAGGCGATAATGGCTAATGTTTCAAGCGCTGCCTGTGATAGCGTTGTGGTGGTGTTAAGATCCAGAAAAACCTCGATCGTTTCGCTGATTTCTGGCGCTGTGGTCAGCTGAACTCGCGACTTGACTGTCATCAAGCGTAAACCATGATCGTCCGCTTTGTAATGATCCGCGAGGACTGTCAGTGCAGTCTCAATAACGCTCTCAGAGACTTCCAAAGCTTTTGCCAGCTGATTTACGCTTACCAGCCCCGAAGAGACAAATAAAAGCCCTTCGATTTGCGCCAGGAGATGATCGGGTTGTGCCTTTTCTGCCATGATAATACTGTGTTCCTAAATGGTATTTATAAAATTAGCAGAATGATTATACTCGATAATAAACCTACCAGAGCGGCTTTGAGCTGGTAAAATAGTCAGATGTAAGTTTAAATTTGCGGTCACTAACCCTGACTCGCTCACCACAGGAGAAACAATGCGGATTTTATTAACAGGTGCAGCCGGCTTTTTAGGTTCTCACCTCACCGATCGGCTGATTGCAGAAGGACACGCCGTCCTTGGACTCGACAATTTCATCACTGGCAACAAAGAAAACCTGGCGCACCTGGCTGGAAACCCAAATTTCAGTCTGATTCGTCACGATGTAGCCAATTTCATTTTTGTTCCAGGCGAGATCGACTATGTCGTGCATTTTGCGTCACCCGCCAGCCCCAACCCTGCTTCACCCCTGGGCTATCCAAACCTGCCCATCCAAACGCTAAAAGCAGGCGCACTCGGCACACACAATTCCCTTGGTGTGGCCCGCGCCTACAATGCCAAATTCCTGCTGGCCTCCACCAGTGAAATCTACGGCGACCCTCTGGAACATCCCCAAAGAGAGTCTTACAGGGGTAATGTTGATCCGACGGGCACACGCTCTGTTTACGATGAAGCAAAACGTTTTGCTGAGGCTTTAACGATGGCCTATCACCGTTTTCATCACATCGACACGCGCATTGTCAGGATTTTCAACACCTATGGCCCGCGTATGCGCCTCGACGACGGCCGCGTGATCCCAAACTTTTTACAGCAAGCGCTCAATGGCAATCCGCTGACCATTTATGGCGACGGCAACCAAACCAGGAGTTTTTGTTATGTAAATGACCTCATTGAAGGTATTTACCGGTTGATGATGAGCGATTATCATGACCCCGTCAACATCGGTAATCCGGCCGAGATCAGCATCAAAGACCTGGCTGACCTGATTAATGATCTGACAGGTAACACAGCTGGAACGGTTGTCAAGCTGACTAAAAGGCTATCCTCTGACCCCCAGCGACGGCAGCCTGACATCACCCGGGCAAGGACCATCCTCAACTGGGAGCCAAAAATCAGTTTGCGTGAGGGTTTGCTAGCCACCATTCCGCATTTTAGAAACTAAACAAAGTATGCATTTTATTACCGAAAAACAAGAGAGGATCAGGTTTTTAAAATTTTCCTTTGTGGGGGTCACAGGAACTATTGTTGACTTTGGCATTATGAACCTGATGAGCCTGGCCTTTCATCTGCCCCTTGTTTGGGCACAAGCCATCTCTTTCGTTGTTGCAGTGATCAACAATTTCTTGTGGAACCGATACTGGACCTATCCTGACTCGAGATCCAAAAAAACCCAAAATCAATTGCTGCAATTTTTTCTCATCAATCTAGTGGGCATTGTCATAAGAACACCACTTATTCCCTGGCTGAACAATTTGATCCTGGGCGTATTGGATCAGTCAACGATCAACCTGCCAGTTGAAAACTTCGTTTTCAGCCAGAACCTCGCCCTGGCGGCAAGCGTCCTGATTATCCTGTTTTGGAACTTTTTCGCCAACCGCTATTGGACCTATAACGATATCCCCATTGGAGAGAACAACCATCTCCCAACCCGCACAAAGCCCACCGACGGCAAATAAAAGAGAGAAGTTAAATCATGTCTTTAACCCATCGCGAACGACTAGAAACAATCCTTAGCGGAGAACAACCGGATCGCCCGGCCATTGCGCTTTGGCACCACTTTCCGGTAGATGACCAAAATCCCCTCACGCTCGCAAAAGCCACAGCAGCATTCCAGCAACGCTTCGACTTCGATCTGATCAAAGTTATGCCCACCTCATCATATTGTTTAAAGGACTGGGGAGCGGATGATACCTGGTGCGGGGACCCCGAGGGCACGCGTGATTACACTGAACGGGTCATCAAACACCCGGACGATTGGGAGCGGCTAACCATACTTGATCCCAATAAAGGTCATCTCGGCCAACAATTACAATGTCTTGACCTGCTGAGTGAAACATTTGCAGATCACACCCCGATCCTGCAAACCATTTTCAACCCTCTCTCACAGGCAAAAAACCTGGTGGGACCTAAAACTTTACTGGAACACCTGCGCTTGTATCCGGATGCCCTGCATCGAGGGCTAGCCAGGATCCAGGAAACGACTCTGCATTATATTGAAGCTTCAAAACAACACGGGATATCTGGAATTTTTTATGCCATCCAGCATGCCTCATTCCTGGAAATGACCGAACAAGAATACAAAGAATTCGGCGTTGCTTATGACCTGCCGTTGTTAAATGCTGCCGATAACCTGTGGGCGAACATGGCCCATATCCATGGGGATGCAATCATGTTTGATTTGATCGCCGATTACCCAGTTCAAATCCTAAACTGGCATGACCGTGAGACCTCGCCATCATTGGCAGAAGGCCTCCAGCGCTTTCCAGGCACCGTATGCGGCGGAATTAGCCGTGTTGAGGGTTTTGTATTGGGCAACCCCAAAACGATCCGTGAGGAAGCCCTGACAGCCATAGAACAGACTGAGGGTAAGCGCCTGATCCTGGGGACAGGATGCGTGCTGCCGCTGACCACGCCCTATGGCAACATCATGGTAGCCCGTCAAGTTGTGGAGGAAATTCATTAATGCGTGTCATTTCTGGCAGCGCTAAGGGCATCAAACTCCTCAGTGTACCCGGCAAATCAACCCGACCGATCACTGATCAAGTTAAAGAGGCGCTGTTTAATATCATTGGTATTGATGTTGACGGGAAGTATTTCTTAGATCTCTTTGGCGGAACAGGCGCGGTCGGCATTGAAGCCCTTTCCAGGGGCGCAGAACATGCTGTATTTTTAGAGATTAACTATCACGCTGTCAAAGTCATTCAGAGCAATTTACAGAACACCCAGCTCGCTCCTTATGCGACCGTCATGAGAAAAGACGCATTTGTTTATCTTCGTGAAACCCCATCCCAGGCCTTTGATTACGTCTACGTTGCCCCACCTCAATATCAATCCATCTGGGAAAAAGCTATGCTGGCGCTCGATGAAAACCCGGAGTGGGTTGCGCTTGGCGAATCCGTGATCGTACAAATTCACCCCAAAGAATTCGTTGAGGGCATAAACTACGCGAATTTTTGCGAATATGACCGCCGGTCATATGGCGACACAATGCTGATATTTTACGAACGGGTCTCACCGGAACTGGGTGATTAGATTACCGTCATCGTCATAACTGTACTTGCCGAATAAAACAGCAGCGGATGGCTTGTGAGCAGCAACCAGCGGGATCAGTAAGGGTAGATCCTCCACAAGCGGTACCCCGCCTATCTCATCCAGAGGTACCCAAGCCAATACGCCCTCAGAGGATTCTGTCAAACTAGTCTGCTGGGATATGCCCTTGAAGACAAAAATCATCACGCCGGACTGCGCTGTAACATCAACAGTAATTTGAGCGGAATAATGTAAGTCGACATCTTCCAGCCCGGTCTCCTCCCTCAATTCACGGCAGGCTGCCTCGTAAATATCCTCACCTCGCTCAATATGACCCCCGATGCCGTTGTAAAGACCAGCCCACAGCCGCTTATCATCGGCGCCCTTAAGCAACAGCACACGGCTGTTCGTGTCAAACAAGAAAATCAATGTGCGGGGGACGACAAGATAGCGGTCTGAATGTATTCCCTGGTCAGATTTTGGCATGAACACCATCTCCTAAGAAAACAGCCCGTGAAGGAGATTTCCTCACGGGCTGTGGTGATTTGGGTTTAGGTTAAGAACATGGGTACACCCAGAAAGTCTTTGACTTTGGGTTTGTAATTTTCTTTATCATAATAAGCTTCAACATCCACCTGCTTTTTACCCGTCAGCACAATCTCAATGGGCACTGTAGTATACCGACCGGCCTGTAACGCGACCAATTTGCCGTAATCATCCCGTTGGACGAGCTGCATAGCCAGGTTGCCAAAGGACATGGCGACCATCCTGTCCAGTGAATCTGGCGCGCCCGAACGCATCACATAAGCAAATTTCTGGTACATAATATGTTGACCAGTAATCCTTTTGATGTTTTCTGAGACAATTTCACCAATCCCGCCTAATTTACGATGGCCATAGGCGTCTGCAGGGCCTGATTCGATAATCTCACCGCCAATCATCCGTGCGCCTTCAGAAATGGTCATGATCGAATAGTTTGAGGGGTTTTGTCGCTTATCTTCAACCAGGAAATTTGCTAATTTGTCCATCTCAAAAGGTACTTCTGAGATGATTGCCCGGTCAACATAGGCCAGATACGCACTGATCAGGCTGGTCTCACCTGAGTTTCGTCCAAAGAGTTCAAAAATACCAATGCGTTCATGCGACCCTACCGAGGTGCGTAATTGGGTGATCAAATCCACCGAGCGGGTAACCGCCGTTGAAAAACCAATACAATAATCTGTGCCAAAAACATCGTTATCCATTGTTTTTGGCAACGCAACCACCGGGAAACCTTCTCTGCTTAACCGCACACTGTAACTGAGCGTATCATCGCCGCCAATGGTGACCAAAACATCAATGCCTAGGTGATCCAGCACCTTCAACACATGATCGGTATAGTCCATGGTGCCATTTTCATCGATCACCTTGCCCAAATCCGAATTCGCCAAGAATTCCGGCACATCTTGTGCTTTAACCTTTTGCGGGTTTGTTCGGGATGTATGCAAGAATGTCCCGCCCGTCCGATCAATAGAGCGGACATCATTGCGGGTTAACTTGACTACCAATTCATCATGTTTGGTTGAGTCATTGATGTCATACCATAACAAACCGCCCCAACCTCGTCGAAAACCAACCACGTCATAACCAGCGTCCAGGGCATTCAGGACGACTTCTTTCATTGCAGGGTTCAAACCCGGGACATCTCCACCACCTGTAAGAACACCGATTCGTTTTTTCATTGTCACTTCTCCTCTAATAATTCATAAAAATTGCGGCATATACATATAAGATCGTCATTGATCACCTTATTTCGGCTTTGTTTTGCTTTGACGCAAATCTTCCCAAGTATAGCATAAAATCAAATCTATCGTATAAAATTAAGATTACTAAAAAGTCTCGTAAGGCAATTTGGGGATTTTTAATGCCCACCAACGGATATATACCATTCCAAAAATCACAAATAGTGGAAAGCCCACATAGATCAAAGGCATCTCCAGCGGCTGTGTGAAATCAACTTCAAAAGAGGTTAAGAGCCAGGAACCCACCCCAATTAAGGTCAAAAACACCCAAGAAAGCAAATAACCTAAGCGATTCCATCTTTCAGCCATGTATCTCATCATTAACAAAAAAGCTGGAACGATATAAAATAAGTAAACTGTAGACCCCTGAGCATGTAATAGGTAAGTAATCAAAAAAAACGAAAAGATTTTGTAGATGAAAACCCGCCCTGATTGACCAACGGTAGTAATCAACAAAACCAGCGCATAAATACCAAAGATGCCGTGCAATAAAATGGCAAAGGGTTCGGCAATTCCAGGCAACAACGCAGACAATGCCATCAGCGGAGATTGAAACCATTCCCAGCTGATATTCATGTTTAATAAAACAGATGCCCATTCTGTGAACCAGGAAGGATAGATCAAAAAGGCAATCAAAATCAGAAAAACCAGGCCTGAAAAATAACTAGCCAAAATAGACCAGCGTTTGCGGGAGATGGCCCAAACCAGAATAAGCAGTAATACCAGGCCAGTTGTCAGGAAGGAGTTGAATGTCAGGGCTAAAATGAAGCCAGCAGTTGTATCCTGCCCAGTCAAAACCATATAAATACTGAACAAAAGCAGTGCGATTATCACCGGGGATAAATGACCCCCCATAATCACATCCACACCTGGCAACCATAAAAGGACTCCCAAACTGACAAATAATTTTCCTGGCAGGGAGATTTTCCACCCTGAGAGGTTGATGCTCATAAAGACAATAAAACTTATACTGATTACCAACAATAAGACCCAAATCGTCCGGGCGACCGTGTAGGGCATCAAACTGAAGAGAAGATAAAATACCAACGATGGCAGCGGATTCGCGTATACCTGTGATTCAGGCAAAACGGCCAAGAATGGTGAGCCATCGATCGCATTCGATGCAATGGTGGCCACGGTGGTCCCGTATGGGCTTTCACCACCCAGTAACCAGGCACGTCCTGCCGCCCAGGGTATCGCAAAATGGTCGGTAAATGGCAAGCGTGACATCATCCAGAACCCAGCGAAACCTAAAGCCACGGCGCCAACCAGGATGAGGGCAATCATCAGATATTGAGAAAGAGCTGTCGATCGATATCTTTTATTCATACTTGGAACCCGAACAGATTTTACCCGTCCCAACTCCTCTGGTCAATTAACCCGTATTAAATGATCATTTAATAAACCAGGCTTCGTTGTCAACCAATAATACTGCCAAGCCTTTTTATTTTAATGACCCTTAACCACCGAGACCTCTGCTCTCCAGAGAAAAATTAGAGTTTCACACAAATGCTCGGGAGTTGTTGATTTTTTAAGAAAAAAATAGTATTCTCAATGTCATCGATGAACAAAACTAAACTCCCCAATAGTCATAACCCCATACACGTTTCTGTCTTTCTGTATTCTTTGTAATTTAATCGTACTCCAAATAGAAGGAATTTATGGCTTCAGATACATTAACAGATAAAAAACACGATGTAATCAACCAGATCTCCCCTATTTCCCACTTAATTCAGATCGGACGAAAAAAATCCTTTGTCACGATCAATGATATCTTAGAATTCTTCCCCGATGCAGAACATGATGTTGAACAACTTGAAGAAGCCTTTGCCGCATTAATCAGCGCTGGAATTCCCTACATCGAAGATGCAGAATTATTGGTCGACCCTACGGATGAAGAAATTCGAAAGGCCAAAGAAGACCATGAACGGGAAGAAGAGGAAGAAGATAAAACAACTGATGACCTGGCAAATATTGACACAAACGACACGATCGGTTTGTATTTGAAGGAAGTCAGCCGTGTTCCCCTGTTAACAGCACAAGAAGAAGTCGAGCTGGCCCAAAGAATTGAGAGTGGACGGATGGCACGTGAAGAGCTGGCGCGCGGCAACGTCAATGCCCGCCGGCGGATAGAGCTGCGCAACCTGATCGAAGACGGATGGGCAGCGCGAGAGCATTTGATCACCGCCAACTCCCGTCTGGTAATCAGCGTGGCAAAAAAATACATGGGCCGGGGTGTACCTTTCCTCGACCTGATCCAAGAAGGCAATATCGGCCTGATCCGAGCTACAAAAAAGTTTGAATACCGACGCGGTCACAAATTCAGCACCTATGCCACCTGGTGGATCCGCCAGGCGGTGACCCGTGCAATTGCTGATCAGGGACGCACAATCCGAGTACCCGTCCACATGGGCGACCAAATCAATAAGCTGTTGCGCACCCAGCATCAATTGACCCAACGTTTAGGACGCGAACCCACCGTGGAAGAATTGGCCGAAACGCTCGAAGTCCCACCGAAAAAAGTTGAGAACATGATTCAGGTCGCCAGGCGTCCGCTTTCATTAGAAACGCCTACAGATGACGAAGAGGACTCAATGCTGGGTGATTTCATTGAGGACGATGAAGCACCACCCCCCGACGACACAGCCACCTATAACCTGCTCAAGGAGCATTTAGTCTCTGTGCTTGATTCGTTACCGCCCAGAGAAGTGCGCATCCTCCAACTGCGATACGGCCTTTTGGATGGACAATCGTACACTTTAGAAGAAGTGGGCCGGAAAATGGGCGTAACCCGTGAACGTGTGCGTCAAATTGAGGCACAGGCACTCAGTCGGCTGCGCCATCCCTCTGTCAAACGGCGTTTGAGAGATTATTTAGGGGAATAATTTCATAATTATGTGTGTGATTTATCAACCGTCCCCTGCGGGGGACGGTTTTTTCTTGATCCGTAGTAGAATAAGGCAGATGATATTTTGTATACTATAATTATACAAATAGCGACTATGTAGGTGAGGATGTGCCATGGACAATCACGAAAATAATGATGATGCCTTGAAAAATCAAGAGGATGCCAACGCTGAATCGCCAAGAGAAGATGTTCCCTTGTGGTTGCAAGGCATAGAAGAGCCCCTGGATGATGAAACCAAGCCAATTAACGCCACCAAAGATCAAACCGCTAATTGGATACGCGAAATAGAGGACATTAATTCAGAGTCACTCGATGAGGATGCACCTGATCTTCCTGAAGATTCAGATTTGGACAAAGCTGAATTTGAAACTGAGGTAAATGTTAACGCATTCGAGGAATTATCACAGCTTGAACACATTGAAGATGTGTCTGGAAAAGGGGAAACAAAGGCTGATGAAATTGCTGGTGATCAGGAAGATAGTGAGATCACCGAAGAATTTGTTGTTGATAGCTTGATTGATCAGCCCCCCTACGACGATATCGATTCGGATATGGAGGAGTTGGCCACTGATGAGGGGTTTGTCGACATTTCTCAACTCGGCCTTGATCAACAAACTGGTGACGCAGTTGAATATATTGATGATGAGTCCCTAAGGGAAGGGGATTTACCTGAGTGGTTGCAGGAGATGATCGCTGAATCAGAACAAGAGACTGGTGAAGAAGGCGATATCGATATCAAAGATGAAATCTTAATCCCGGATCTTGCTGAAGAAAGCCAAGACTCTTCAATGGATAAAGAATTCTCCGAAGATGAGCTTTTTGTGCAAGAAGAAGTGGCATCGCCCGAAGACAAAGAAGCTCCAGATATCACCATCGATGAAGTCTATACGATGACTGATGAAGATACGACACCTATTGAGATTGTTGAGGAGCCACAACCAGCTCAACCCGAGGATCAATTGACACAGGATGATGACTTGGAAATTAGTGAAGAAATGCCTGTGCTTGATACACCGCCCTTAAACGAAATTGCAGATGCTGAGCAGGAATGGGTAGCTTTCGAACAGGATTCCTTGCCCGAGGCTGAGCCATTGGGTGATAAAAATGCTATGATACCGGTGGATGCCGCTTACTTTGAAGAAGAAGCACCCGGGATGGATGAGGCATTTACGGAGGTAGAAGAAATTCCGCTCCCTGCGGAGCCTCCAACACTCACCGATATGGAGACCATTGACCGCATCAAGGCATTCATTTCGCAAGGTCAAATGGACCAGGCCCAAGGTCACATCGCAAACGTTCTGGAGGACGCTGATCAGATAGATCAGCTTGAGGCGGTTCTGAGTGAGATGGCTGACCAGCCTGACACAGCCACCAGCGAGGTACTGGAAACATTAGGCGACATCGCACTGAAACAAAATAAGCCCAAAGATGCTTTTGATGCCTATGCGAAAGCTTTAAAATTACTATTAGAAAACGAGGGCGATTCAGATGAAATTAGTTAGTGTTTATTCTGCTGCTGGCCTGCTGGAGGCAGATATGCTCAAAGCGTTCCTGGAAGCCCAGGGACTGCAAGTGTTTCTAAGCCAGGAAAGCGTTGGGCGCACTTTAGGCCTTTCAGCTGGAACACTGGGGCTCGTAGAACTCCTTGTGCCGGAGGCGCAAGCTGCCGAAGCAAAACAACTCATCAACCAGATCGCAGCCGGTGAATTCAATGGCGAAGAATTTGCTGATGATCCTAATGATCCCTTTCCGCCAGATTCAGATGCCTGATCGACTTGACCCCCAGGTAGGAAGACAGTATAATCCTCTGGTTATTATGGATAGCAAGATGAAAAACTAAGGAGTGAAAGATGACCCCTCTACCAAAACGAAAAGTTTCCCCAGGACGCCGAGACCGACGCCGGGCCCACGATGCTTTGAAAGCACGCAATATAATTGTATGCCCCAATTGTGGTGAAACACGCCTGCCCCATCGAGTGTGCGCAAACTGCGGGCATTATCAAGGGCGAGAAATCATTGAAGTTTCAGAAAAAGATTAAAGCTTGATACTGATCCAACAAAAAAGGGCGAGAAACTCGCCCTTTTTTCATTTAATTTATTTCATCAATTCCTAAATCGTCCTCATCTGTGTCAATCAAATCTGGTTGCTTTACAAAATGAGGCTCAAACCTGTGAACCAATCTCCTGGGCATCAAGCCTTTGATGCGTGTGCCCTGCTCCTGGTTAATCACTTCCTGTACTTGCCCTCTTTCATGGAACAATGAGATCAATTGGCCTTGGTCATAGGGAATGTGCACATCAATATCGATATAGGTTTCAAATAATAACGCTTCAATCCCTGCTAATAAGTCTTCTAAACCTTCCCCTGTTAAAGCTGATATGGGGTATGTATTGTGAAATTCCTCCAAGGCCGCGATTGCACCGGGAGGATCCTTTAAACGATCAATTTTGTTGAACGCGGTGATGATGGGAATATCCCCTGCATCGATATCGACCAATGTCTCCTGAACGGATTTGGCTTGCGCACTGGCGTTGATATGAGTGATATCAACCACATGTAACAGCACATCTGCAGCTGAAATTTCTTCCAAAGTTGCGCGAAAGGCAGCCACCAATTCAGTGGGTAATTTCTGGATGAAACCTACTGTGTCTGTAAACAGAACGTTTTGGCCGCCAGGTAAAGTTACCCGTCGTGTTGTTGGGTCAAGTGTCGCAAAGAGCTGGTCAGCCACGTAGACTTCTGCATCAGATAGTTTATTGAGCAGTGTAGATTTACCTGCATTGGTATAGCCGACCAGCGAAATGACCGGAATGCGAGTTTTCTTCCGGCGCTCTCGGTAGCGAGCGCGATGCGCACGCACTTTTTCCAGTTCCCCTTTAAGGAACTCAATCCTGGCAGAAATAGCCCGCCGGTCCGCTTCCAACTGCGTCTCGCCCGGCCCCCGCAAGCCAACACCGCCCACACCGCCCGCCCGCCCGCCACCACCCCCCGCCTGACGTGCAAGGTGCGTCCAAGCGCGGGTGAGCCTCGGCAGACGGTATTCATATTGAGCCAATTCAACCTGTAGACTGCCCTCACTGGTATTGGCGTGCAGCGCAAAAATATCCAGGATCAAAGCTGTACGGTCAATTACTTGAATTGACTCTTCCATGGCTTTTTCTAATTCGCGTTGATGGCGCGGAGAGAGCTCGTTATCAAAAATCACCAGGTCAGCATCCAGTTCCTGGGCGAGGATTTTGACCTCTTCAACCTTTCCCGAACCAATATAGGTTTTGGGATTCGGGGCGTGAAGATTTTGAGTTATTTGTCCGACAACTTCAACCCCTGCCGTTTCTGCCAATAAAGCCAGTTCTTGTAAAGAGTCTTCAAGCAGTAATAACTCGTCCTGCGAGGATAGACCAACACCAACCAAAAGTGCCTTTTGTTGTATTTCTTCAGTATTAATTAACTTTGATTTCGACATACAGGGCTATTTACGCTCCTTAATCCAATCCTTCATCCGTAACATGGCCTCTGCCAGCTTTTCAGCTGGTGTCACCAGCGAAATGCGCACATAACCTGCGCCTGACAGCCCGTAAACAATGCCGGGTGTAATGCTCACACCGGTATCTTTTAGTAATAAGTCGCAAAATGCGATGCTGTCATCATATCCTTCTGGCAATCCAGCCCAAACATAAAGGGACGCCTTGGGGTTATCAATAACAAAGCCAAGCTCTCTCATCGTTTTCACAATGATATCCCGCCGACGTTGATACACCATGTTCCTGTTTTGCGTCCATGACTGGTCTCCCAACAACGCATGTTCTGCGGCTTGCATAATCGGTTTAAAATGAGACGAGTCCATCTGGCTTTTAATCAATCGTAACAACCGCACGATTTCTTCGTTTCCGGCAACCACACCTACCCGCCACCCCGCCATATTATAGGTTTTAGAAAGCGAGTTAAATTCAACACAGACTTCTTTAGCTCTTGCCACTTGCAAAATGCTGGGAGCGTTATAGTCATCAAAGCACACGTCCACATATGGCGCATCATGCGCAATAATGATGTCGTGCTCTATTGCAAAATCAACAACTTTTTCAAAGAAAGCCAACGGTGCAACTGCTCCTGTGGGATTGTTGGGATAATTCAACCACATTAATTTGGCTTCTTTCGCCACTTCTAGTGGAATTTGATCCAAATCGGGTAAAAAGTCATTCTCAGCTAATAAGGGCATGTCGTAGGTCCTAGCCTGGCTGATGACTGGACCTGCACGGTACACCGGGTAACAGGGGTCAGGCAAGAGGACGAGATCATCAGGGTCAATTAGGACCTGGTGGAGGTTAAAAATCCCCTCTTTTGAACCAATCAACCCTAACACTTCTTTTTCCGGATCCAGATCCACGCTAAAACGATCTTGATAATATTGAGCAAATGCTGACCGTAAACTTGTGGTTCCACCTGCTTGACCATAACCGTGCATGTCCGGCCGACGAGCTGCGTCAACCAAGGATTCGATAATTTCTTGGGTTGGTGGAAGATCTGGTGAGCCCATATCAAGGCGGATTAGTTCCAATCCAGATTGTCTTAATGTCGAGATTGTCTTTTCCAAATCCGCAAAAAAATACGGTTTAATGGTTGAAATGCGTTGAGCCGGTTTAATCTCCATATTGTGTCAATACCTCTTCTGTCGTGGTGGGCCTAACCATATTATAAAGCATATAAGAATGTCAGACATGGGATGATCCGCCACCAATAACACGAGCTTCTTCCTAAAACTTGCTGGTCTCAGTATGGGAGATGTGTTGCAGAAAACTATTCAAGTCGTTCAAAGCTCGGTCAGAATAATAAGCATAACGGTCTTTCTTGTTACGGCGCAGGTTGTCTTCGGGTTTGGGTAATAAGCCAAACATGGCTTTCATCGGTTGAAAATCTTTGAGGCTTGCGTGGGTGATGTAATGGATCAGTGCCCCGGTCATTGTAGTTGGCGGCAGGATGAGAGGTGCAAGCCCTTTGATATGGCGGGCTGCGTTGATCCCAGCCACCAGCCCCGAAGCAATATTGCCCGCATAACCCTCGATGCCCGCCAGTTGGCCGGCCACAAACAGGCCAGGCTTTTGATGAAATGCCAGGCTCTCATCCAGCAGCTTGGGCGCAGCCAGGAAGGCGTTTCGATGCATGTGGCCAAAGCGTTGAAAGGTTGCATTTTCAAGCCCGGGGATCATTCTAAAAACACGGGCTTGTTCCGTATAGGTTAGGTTGGTTTGAAAGCCCACCAAATTATACAGATCACCGGCCAGGTTGTCCTGGCGGAGCTGCACCACGGCAAAGGGCCAGCGACCCGTCCTGGGGTCCACCAATCCAACCGGACGCATCGGCCCAAAGGCCAAAGCTTTTTCACCCCGGCTGGCGATTACTTCAACGGGCTGACAGCCCTGGAAGAACATATCTCGGCCTGCGTCCACACCCATCTCGATCTCTGCCTCAAAGGTGCGCAAAGGAATCCGCTTCGCTTGAAGCAAAGCCTCCATAAAAGCAAAATATTGCTCTTTCGTAAAGGGGCAGTTAATATAATCTCCGGTTTCTTCTTGGTCATCACCATAGCGGTTGGCTCGAAAGGCAATCGTCATGTCGATGGACTCCAACTCCACTATAGGAGCAATGGCGTCAAAAAAGAATAAGTGGTTTTCACCCGTAAAGGCCTTTAGCTGTGCGGATAAAGCAGGCGAGGTTAATGGGCCAGTGGCCAAAATCGCCGGGCTCTCTGGAATCGTGCGAACTTCCTCCCGTAGAAGGGTAATGTTGGGGTGAGCACCAAGTTTTTGTTCGACACAGCGGGAAAACTGTTCCCGGTCCACAGCCAACGCACCGCCCGCTGGTAAAGAACTTGCATCTGCACAGGCAATGAGCGCTGAATCCAACCTGCGCAGCTCCGTCTTCAACAAACCTGAAGCTCGGTTGGGTAAATTTGAGCCCAGGGAATTTGAGCACACCAATTCAGCCAGGCTTTCCGTTTGATGCGCTCCGGTGGTTTGTTTTGGCCGCATTTCGTATAATGCAACC
>JBLRWR010000015.1:0-19317 GCA_047921135.1 Candidatus Brevefilum sp. | reverse complement strand
TGGCAACACCGCTGCAGGTGTTGAACTCAATTTCGACAATTGCCAACGGCGGCAAATTGATGGATGTCACCCTGATTGATAAAATCGTGGCAAAAGATGGCACCATCCTGCAGGAATTGACGCCCAGTTACCGCTGGGATATCACTGTTGACCCGGTGATTAACATTTATGAAGGAAATAATCCCACCGGCGAAACAAAAACCGTTGAGCCTTGGATAATTGAACTGGCCAACCAGGGTATGCGACTGGTCACAACCGAAGGGACTGCGCATCGCTATGAAATTCCCAGACATGCCGAGCTGTTTAGAAATGATTCGAGCCAATCGGCAGGCAAAACAGGGACTGCTGAGTATTGTGATGACGTAGCAAACGAACAGGGAAAATGTGTGTTCGGTGCCTGGCCTTCACATGCCTGGTATGTGGGATATGCGCCCTGGGATGATGCTGAAATTGCTGTAGTCGCATTCGTCTATAACGGAACGGAAGGGGCTACACTTTCAGCGCCTGTGGTACGACGGGTAATCGATGCGTATTTTGAGCTAAAAGCCATTGACGCTGAGAACTCGCCTTAGGCGGTAAACAATCCAACCTGGCTCTAGTATAATAATCGGCATGATTCAACGTCTTCACGCGGCAACCCTGCTTTATGAACTGGTGAAAAATGGACATTAAAGGGATTAAAGATGGCATCCTGATCTCGTTTGACGATTTGGATTGGCAGGATGCAAAATCACTTTTACTTGAGAAGATTCAAGAAAGGCAAGATTTCTTCCAGGGAGCCCAGCTTGTGTTGAGTGTGGGTAATGCTGTTTTGGGTACCAAAGCACTGAACGCATTAATCAAATCACTATCTAGCTATGAAATCACACTCCACGGTGTGCTAGGCCAGTCATCGGTCACGCAAAATGCGACTCAAAAGCTAGGCCTGATCACCAAGTTGGAGAAACCTGTGATCAAACAAGACCTGAAGCTTGAGCCATTGAATACGACATTTGAGGGTGAGTCAGCGGTTTATGTACGTAAGACATTACGCTCTGGGTATAAAGTAGTGTATCAGGGGCATGTGGTTATTTTTGGTGATGTTAACCCGGGTGCGGAAATTGTTGCCTCGGGAAGTGTGATCGTATGGGGACGCTTGCGCGGCACCGTCCACGCCGGGGCGGAAGGGGATCCGTCAGCTGTGGTGTGCGCGCTGGATTTATCACCCACCCAATTGCGGATTGCATCAAAGATAGCCACTTCGCCGGAAGACCATGCTGCACCCCGACCTGAGATTGCCAGCATCGATAATGATCAAATTATTGCTGTACCCTGGCAACATTAATTTATTAGTACAAGGAGATAAATGAACGCAAAAGTCATAACCATCACCTCAGGCAAAGGTGGTGTCGGAAAAACAACCACTGCAGCTAACCTGGCTATTGCATTGGCCTCTTTGGGGCAGAAGGTGATCTGCATTGATACAGATATAGGTTTACGAAATTTGGACGTGGTTTTGGGCTTGGAAAACCGGATTGTTTACGACCTGGTCGATGCGGTCGAAGGACGTTGCCGGCTGACTCAGGCGATGATTAGAGATCGGCGGTTTGAAAACTTGCATTTAATCCCTGCAGCACAAACACGGGATAAAACGGCAGTGGCGCCTAATGATATGATCAGGTTGTGCAATGAATTACGCCCTATGGCCGATTGGATCGTAATTGACTCCCCTGCAGGTATCGAACGCGGCTTTCGCAATGCCCTGGCGCCTTCGGATGAAGTCTTGGTGGTGACTAACCCGGAATTATCTTCTCTTAGGGATGCTGACCGGATTATTGGTTTGGTTGAGGCGGAAGAAAAGGGGCCGGTCAGGCTGATCATCAACCGCATTAATCCAGCTCTTGTCAAACGTGGCGACATGCTTTCAACTTCAGATGTCGTAGAGCTATTAGCCATTCCGCTTGTTGGGATCGTGCCGGAAGACGAGTCTGTTTTGATCAGCACCAATCATGGACATCCAGTGGTTCTGAATGAAAAAAGCAAGGCCGGGACAGCGTTCTTGAACATCAGTAAACGATTGATGGGCGAGGATGTGCCCTGGATGTCGCTGAATGGAAATGATGGGTTATTCAAGCGTTTGGGGCAATTGTTTGCTGGAGGCAGTTAAAAATGGCGTCTATTTTTGAACGCATTCGCGGAAAATCCGCTTCGAGCGCTGTGCAGGCGAAAGAACGCTTACACCTGGTGTTGGTTCATGACAGGACGGATCTCACGCCGACGGACCTTAAGCGTTTAAAGGATCGTCTGATTGAGGTGATCTCTGATTATGTTGAGATCAACGCAGCGGATACTGAAATCCAAATTCAAGTTGAGGGTCGTGAACAGACTTTGATTGCCAATATTCCGCTAAAAAGTCCCCGCCGTAGGGGTCGCTAGCACTCAGGGTTTAAAGGGTCGATGAACAATTCGCGCAACATTTGGCAAAATTTTGATTTTTGGTTGTTTGGCGCGGCACTGATCCTATCTATCTTGGGGATTGCACTGATTCGCAGTTCAATTGCTGGAAATATTGAACTGGTCGATCACCCGCAACGCCAGACCACATTCCTCCTGATCAGCATCGCGGTGCTGTTTGTTGTGGCTGCCATTGATTATAAATACTGGATCACACTGATCCCACCGATGTATATTGTGACCATGGGTTTCTTGCTGTTTGTGTTCACCGCTGAGGCGAGATTTGGTGCGGTCAGATGGTTGGAGGTGGGGCAAATTCTGGTGCAGCCCTCCGAATTGGCCAAAATAGTTATTATCCTGGCGCTGGCAAATTTGTTTGCCAACGCCGATAAGAAGTCGTTTAGCCCAGCCCTGATTGGCAGAAGCGCTGTGGTGGTTGGCGGGCTGTTAATTTGGATTTTCCTCCAGCCCAATTTGAGCATGACCATTGTTTTGCTGGTTATCTGGGGGGCGTATCTGTGGATTGCAGGCATAAAGATACGCTACATTATGATTTTTGTTGCCATTATCTTATTTGTGATCATCATCGGCGCATTTACCGGGTTTGCCTTCCTGGCTGAGTACCAGCGAAATCGCATTACAAACTTCCTCTTCCCGGACCCCAACGCCCGCTATGGCGAAACGTATAACGTGGACCAGGCGTTAATCACCATCGGCACCGGAGGATGGTTTGGCCAGGGGTATAACCAGTCCTCCCAGGTTCAATTGCGGTTCTTGAAGGTTCGGCATACGGATTTTATTTTTTCTGTGTTTGCTGCTGAATTTGGATTTGTGGGTACCCTGATCATGCTTGCGCTGTTGGTGCTGGTCATCATCCGGTGTTTTTATATCTCACAACATGCAGCCGATTCCTTTGGCGCACTGATCGCTTATGGATTTGGGATTTTGATCTTTTTCCAAACGGTGGTGAACATCGGCGTAAATTTAAATGTTATCCCGGTTACGGGGTTGACATTGCCGTTTGTTAGCTATGGGGGAAGTTCTCTGCTGACGTTGATGTTAGGGGTGGGTATGGTTGAAAGTGTGGCGATGCGCTCGCCAAAGCGTCAGAGATGATGTGTCAAGTGGGGGATGAATACAACAGGCTTAAGCTCAACCATTATCCCGAATTAAAAGGATGGGCAACCTGACCTCGTCAAGGCACCGGCGCATAAAGCCTAGTTCACGAACCGTTTCCTCATGCGGCAGGATCAATAAACCCGTTTTCAGTCCATTAAGCATGCGGAAAAACGTTTGGCTTGCCCCAGTTTTGACCCCCTCGAAGGATACTTTGATGTTGTGTTCGGCAGCCCATAGTTGTAATTGGGTTATTTCCTGTGAAAAATGATGCGGATCATCTTTGTTGAGCAAGATCACCAGGGTTTCTTTAGGGTTCAGCAGTGCCTTGGCTGTTTCAAGGCTGGTTTTTCCAAAAGGAGTGGGTGAATATTTCACGATCATGGGGTAGCCCAGGTGGGTGTGTTCTTCGATCAATAATAAGGGCTTGGTATGCTTTTCAATTAACGCTTTGGCTGTTGACCCCAACCTCCGTCCACGGAGGGGGTTGGTTCCAGTTTTCCCGATCACGATTAGGTCGCAGGATAGGGCTTCTTGTTCGATCATCTGATGAACACCCCCGCGCAGCACCACAAAAGCCGCGTTGATGCCGGTTGAATTGGTAATCTTTCGAAACGATTTGATCACCCAACGGGATTGAACATGAATACCGCGTGATACACCTTCGGTCGTAATTTTTCTGACCGTCGCGGTATGCTCGCCAACTTCCTGGCAGAAGGACATTTTTGACAGGTTTAGCAAAGTAATATCTTCGATAAACACGCCCCTTAATTCTGCGTTGTAATGCCTGGCCAGCTCAACAGCGGCTTCTAAAGCGGCTGTGCTATGGGTTGAGTTATCCAGCGAGACCAAGATGCGATTAACGGAAATGGGTTGGATTGTTTCACTCACCCTTCTCGACCTCTTCTTTCTTGTGTTGCGTCATCCTGTCTGCCATGATTTCAAGTTGCTCCTGTACTAATCCATTGATGGATTGTTCAGGATAGGTTCCGTCCTCCCCAATTTCACCAGCCTTCATCCCCATCAGGATCTCGATACCCTGATCGATATAAGAAATCGGGTAAATATGGAAGTGATCCGCCTGGACGGCCTCGAGGACATCATATCTCAACATGAGGTGCTTGATGTTTGCTGTGGGAATTAGAACACCCTGGCTGCCAGTCAACCCACGGTAGCTGCAAATATCAAAAAAGCCTTCAATTTTTTGATTAACCCCTCCGATAGCCTGGACTTCACCGTGCTGGTTAATCGCACCTGTGACGGCCAGGTCTTGCCGCAGGGGCACGTTGGCGATGGCACTCAGTAAGGCGTACAGCTCGGCTGAGGAGGCGCTATCCCCATCGACGCCGCCATAGGATTGTTCAAACACCAGGCTGGCCGAAAGGCTTAAAGGCACCTGTTGGGCAAAACGACCTTTCAAGAACCCGGCTAATATCAGAACACCTTTCGAGTGTATCGGGCCGCCCATGTCAACCTCGCGCTCGATATCGATCACCTGTCCTTTGCCCAGGCTAACCTGGGCGGTGATGCGTGTGGGCTTTCCAAACGTAAATGAACCTATTGCATACACCGAAAGCCCGTTGATTTGGCCGACCTTGGCGCCCTCTGTGCTGATGATGTTGATCCCGCGCAAGATGGATTCTTGCATCTTTTCTTTCAGACGATCGCCGCGATGGATTCTTTCATTAATCGCTTTCTGGATATCTTCATCTGTCACAATATCCCGTTGAGATTTTTTTGCCCAATAATCTGATTCGATGATCAACTCATTGAGGTCTTGCAGGCGGGTGTTCAAGCGCTCAGAATCATTGGCTTGCCGGGCGCTCTCCTCAATCAGCCGGGCAACGGCCGCTTTGTTGAAGGGCTGAGTTTCTTCCCGTCGGATGATAGTGGCAATCAACTGTGCATATAAGCCCTGGTGGTCTTCATTCCACTCGATCTCGGTCTCAAAATCTGCTTCAACTTTAAAAAGCTCTGAAAACTCAGGGTCATACTGCACCAGCAGGTAATAGAGCATTCGGTCACCAACCAGCGCAACCTTGAGTGATAAGGGGATCGGTTCTGGTTTGAGGGAGACCGTACTGATCAGGCTGAGGGTTTGGCTTAAGGATTCAATCTCCGCTAGTTTTGTTTGAAGGGCTCGTTTAAGACCCTCCCAGGCATAGGGTTGGCTGAGCAGTTTTCTGGCATCGATGATCAGATACCCGCCATTCGCCTTATGCAGCGCACCCGGCTTGATCATTCTGAAGTCAGTCATCAGGGTGCCCATATGGGCATAATGGTCAAAGCGGCCGATCAGATTGTTATAAGTGGGGTTGTTTTCAAATATGACTGGGGCGCCCTGTTGGTCACCGTTGCTGATTACCACGTTTACTTTGAATTTGTCCAGAAGCGATGTGGACCGACTCCTTTGCTGTGCAAGCGCTTCAAATAAACTGGTAGCCTCCTGGCCATCATCAGGTAAAAAATCCTCAGCGTTCTCAATTATTTGATCCTGAATTTCTTTAATGTGTTCAATCACCTTTTCATGGGGCTGGTATTTTTCAATCAATTCATTGATCAGCCCGCCAATGGCGAAATTAGCCATTTCTTTGTTCAGTTCTTTGATTTCTTGCCGTGCCTCCCGCTGCCAAAGCGGCACTTGTTGCAGAATTTTTTGCAGGTTTTCCTGGAGGTGCTCAATGGTCTTTTGAAT
This sequence comes from Candidatus Brevefilum sp., assembly GCA_047921135.1. Taxonomy (GTDB): domain Bacteria; phylum Chloroflexota; class Anaerolineae; order Anaerolineales; family Anaerolineaceae; genus Brevifilum. The sequence goes on along the minus strand of JBLRWR010000015.1, from coordinate 13,073 downwards.
TTCACCCCGTTCTTCATCGGTAAGTTTGTTGACCTCTTCTGGCGAAAGCACACCTTCTTCGTTGCGAGGTGCAAAAGCAATCCCAGAAGGCGTTTTTATCATGGTCAGATTTTGCTGGTTGGCTTTTTCTTGCAGTTCATTGAACAGCTCGGCTTGCCTTTCTTTGAAATTCTCAATAACGCCCTGCCGCCGGTTTTGGTATTCTTCGCTTTCAAAGGCAGCCGAAAGCGCCGTTTGCATTTCGCTGATCAGGTTGTCAATGTCGTGCTGGTATTCAACGCCCCGGCCTGGCGGCAGCTTGATGGCGTGGGGTTGATCTGATTGCTCAAAATTGTGTACGTAGATGAAATCTGGCGGGATTGGGTCGTTTTGCGCCTTTTTCTCAAAGAATCCCTGAATGGTTTTCCGTTTTCCCATGCCTGCCGGGCCGATCACAAAAATATTATAGCCAGGATGTGAGATATGCATACCGAAATCTATGGCGTCTGATACCCGATCTTGTCCAACGATGGTAATTTCGCCTTCTACTTCTGCAGTGGTGTCGAATCCCAATGACTGGGGGTCACAATAACGATACAACTGATTGGGTTTTAACTCCTGGATTTTGGCCATATTCTCACTCCTTTATTGCCTATTCCATCCTTTAATTAAGATTTTACCCCCCAATGGTCAAAACATAAATTTGGGGCTTCAAGCGGGGCTATATGGCGGGAATACAGCGGAGAGGTTTGCGTTTCTTGCTTGCGACTTTGCGATGTATTTGGTAAAATTATGTCCACTGTTAAACGATGGGGGTTCGTCTAACGGTAGGACAGCAGACTCTGAATCTGTTTATGGAGGTTCGAATCCTTCACCCCCAGCTAGAAAAACTCGGTAAATCCGAGTTTTTCTTTATTAACAAAGAATAATTCCTTATTGAAATGGAAGCGATTTACTTGCCGTTTAAGGGCTTGAATGCCTTGGGCCATAATAATAGACCCGCCGAAGGGTTAATGGGCTTAGAATGGCTCTCAGGCGCTCAGAAAGCCTGTGAGGAGACTGCGTACCGACGAAAGCTATGCAGTTCTTTCATTTAGGGGATTGCAATGGTACTATACGTTGCTGTGTTGTGAGGATGATCAAAAATCAACCAAGGATGACTTTTACATTATAATCCTTGACGATAGATCCAACCTCGGAGGCTTTGTTGAAGAAATATTATCTGCACCTGACCGTCTTTTTTTCCGGCATGACCGCATTAGCAGTGGAATTATCTGCCTCGCGGTTATTAGGAAATATCTTTGGCAGCAGCAATCTGGTTTGGGCCAGTATCATCGGCTTGATTTTAATCTATCTGACCGCGGGGTACTGGTTGGGTGGGAAATTAGCGGATAAGCATCCCCAGCATAAATACTTTTATCGAATTCTGATGTGGGCCAGCCTGACGGTTGCATTGGTGCCGATGGTCTCCCGTCCGATTTTGCGGGTGACTGCCAATGCGTTTGATCAATTTTTTATGCCCATCCTGATTGGTGCATTCGTGACGGTGATGATCCTGTTTGTCATTCCGGTGACATTGCTGGGGATGGTCTCGCCTTTTGCGTTGAAATTGTCTTTGCATGATGCACGAGATGTCGGGAAAACGGCTGGCCGCCTTTCGGCAATTTCGACTCTGGGTTCTTTCATCGGCACATTTTTACCGGTGATCGTATTGGTGCCCCTCATCGGCACCTACCGCACCTTCTTATTCTTTAGCTCGTTGTTGATGGTTGTTGCATCAATTGGTATTTGGGTTTATGTGGGTTTCAAGGCCTGGTTACGTTACGCCTGGATGCCTGTAGTTTTGCTCCTGTTGTGGCTGTTTGGGGCACAGGGCGCAGACAAAGCGACAGAAAACATGATCTTTGAGGGGGAGTCGGCCTATAATTATATCCAGGTGATTGAAATTCAAGATTATCGATACCTGCGGCTTAACGAAGGGCAGGGTATGCATTCAATCTATCATCCCGATCGATTGAACTATCATGGTCCCTGGTCACAGGTGCTGGTGGCGCCATTTTTCAACGCCCCGCCCTCTGAACTGGATTCAGTTAAGCGGATGGCGATTGTGGGTTTGGCAGGGGGGACCACAGCCCGGCAAGCCCAGGCTGTCTATGGCGATATCGAAATCGATGGGTTTGAGATCGACCCTTTGATTGTTGAGGTTGGCCGTCAATATTTTGACATGAATCAGCCCGGATTGACGGTGCATGTGCAGGATGGTCGCTGGGGGATTGCCCGTATGCAGAGCGGCTATGATATCATCAGTGTGGATGCCTACCGTCCGCCCTATATTCCCTGGCACATGACCACCCTGGAATTTTTTCAAATTGTGCACGAGCAACTGGCTGAAGATGGGGTCATGGCGATCAATATTGGGCGCAGTCCAATCGATCGGACGTTGATCAACGATTTGGCGACAACCATCCGCCAGGTCTTCCCAACGGTTTTTGTCATGGATATTCCCGAATCGTTCAATACGATTTTATTTGCCACGAAGCAACCCGGGAACTGGGAAAACTTTTATGCGAATTACAATGCACTGATTGGATCAGGTGTGCATTCGCTGCTGCTGGAAGCAATGGCGGTGACGATCTCAAATCGCCAGCCGGAACCTGAAACCACCCGGGTATTTACCGATGATTTAGCGCCGATTGAGTGGCTGACCAACAAAATTGTAGTAGATTACTTCCTGGCTGGTGGATTGGAGGATTTTCAATGAAAGATAAACCGACTGTCTATAAAATCTTGATGGGGGTCGTCACTGTTGGGACACCTGTGGTGATTTTGATGATTGCGATTCGCCTGTTGATCATGCCCTCTTACGCTCGCTTTGCCTATCGACTACCCGGGTTTCCGCCTGATCCCTATGGCTTTTCAGCGCAAGACCGGCTGCGGTGGTCAGAACCCTCCATACGCTACTTGGTTAATTCTGAGAATATTTCCTATCTCTCTGAGCTGAGGTTTGATGATGGCGAACCGATTTTTAATGCCCGCGAACTAAGCCACATGGTGGATGTAAAAGATGTTGTCACTGGCATGAGAATAGCCCTGGTGGGCTTAATGCTGGCTTTGCTGTGCATTACTTTTATTGCCGTGCGTCAGGGCCACAAGCGTTGGTTAATTAGGGCATTAAATTTTGGTGGGTGGGCGACCATAGGGGTGATTGTGGCGATTTTGCTTTTTGTTGCCCTGAACTTCAATTCCCTATTCACCTGGTTTCATAAACTATTTTTTGAAAGCGGCACCTGGCAGTTCCATCCATCGGACACATTAATCCGATTGTTTCCGATGCGCTTTTGGCAGGATGCTTTTATTTTTGTAGGCCTACAAAGCTTGTTGTATGGCGGTTTGCTGATACTGGCTACGAGAAAAAATAATCGTTTTTAGCCCATTGAAAAGCAAAAGGCGGCTTTTTGAAGGCCGCCTTTGATTTAATTAGAGGTTTGAAATTTTATCGAACTGCAACCGGGTTTTCAGGATCGGCGACCGGATCGAAGATGTGCATGTTTGCCATGTTGAATACAACCTGCAGGTCATCACCCATCTCCACGCGTGTGCGGGGGTCAACCCGGGCGACAAAGTTGTGATCGCCATTTACCAGGTAGAGGAAGATTTCGTTACCCATTAGCTCGGTCACATCCACCTTTGTTTCCACTGGTTCGGCGATGATCGATGGCGGTGCGTATTGCGGGTTGTGGATATCTTCTGGGCGGATACCAAAGACGATCTTCTGATCTACAATGCTTTCGTAGGGTGCTTGGCGCTCTTTGGGAATTTTCACCTTAAAGTTGTCCATGTCCACAAATAATGCGTCACCTTCCCTGACGATTTTGCCGTCAAAGAAATTCATGGATGGCGAGCCAATGAAACCTGCCACGAACAAGTTGTCAGGATAATCATAGAGCTGTTGGGGGGTATCCAGCTGCTGAAGGATACCTTTGTTCATGACCGCAATGCGTGTGGCCATGGTCATCGCTTCCACCTGGTCGTGTGTCACGTAGATGAAGGTGGTTTGCAGTCTTTGATGCAGCTTGCTGATTTGGGCACGAGTTTGCACCCTCAGCTTGGCATCCAGGTTTGAGAGCGGTTCATCAAAGAGGAACACTTTCGGTTGGCGGACGATAGCCCGACCGACGGCCACGCGCTGTCGTTGGCCACCTGAGAGTTCCCGGGGTTTGCGCTCTAAGAGTGTTTCGATACCCAAAATATTCGCTGCTTCCTCAACCAGCCTTCTAATCTCGTCTTTGGGTTTCTTTCGTAGCTTGAGCCCAAAAGCCATATTGTCAAAAACTGACATGTGGGGATAGAGGGCATAGCTCTGGAAGACCATTGCAATATCACGGTCTTTTGGTGCCACATCATTGACGACCATATCGCCAATCGACACCTCGCCTTCGGTGATCTCTTCCAGGCCGGCCAGACAACGCAGTGCAGTTGTCTTCCCGCAGCCTGAAGGCCCAACGAGGACAAGAAATTCTTTGTCCGCGATGTCGAGGTTTAGATCCTCGATGGCTACGACATCACCAAATTTCTTCCAAACATTTTTGTACGTTACATTTGCCATTAGTTGTGTTCCTCCAATCTAAAAAGAATATAGTGCCAAAATTATACCATGATTAATACCGTTTTTATATTTTGAGATGTTTTAAACCTTAAAAATTGTCAAAAAATTAGTGCCTTAACACCATCTTAACTAAAGTTTCTACTGCGTCTTGAGAGGATAAAGGGTTGCTCTACAGAAAGCATTATTTAGGATGGTAATTCTGATTTGGGTTCGTTGGAAAATGCTTTTTAAAGAAAAACACTGGATATTTTTGTTCCAGTGTTGATCATTCTCAAAGGATTGTTCATCACAAATTGCTAACGCCGTTTCTTTTCAAGAATGCCATCACGCAGGTTCTTCAACCGTTTCATGGCATTATTGTGGCCATAGCCAAAATAATCATGCAGCATGGTGTATTCGGTATATAACCGGTTATAGGTTTTCTTATCGTTATTGTTGGGAATGTAAGTCTTAGTTCTTAGCCGGGACATTTTCAGTGTGGCATCTTGGATCGTGTTGTACCCGCCCCGGTGTTCTCCTGCCGCTACTGCCGCATAGATTGCTGACCCCAGTGCAGAAGCGTGGGGAGCATCCGCAACCTTAATTTCCATACTGGTTACGTTGGCGAGAATATTCAACAAAAGGTTATTCTTCACCGGTTCACCGCCTGTCACAATGATTTCGTTGATGGGGACACCGCTGGCAATGAAGGTTTCAAAGATTTTTCGAGTCCCAAAAATTGTGGCTTCCAGCAAAGTGCGGTAAATTTCTTCTGGTTTTGTTTTCAGGTTAAAGCCAAGAATTAAGCCGCTCAAATCTCTGTCGACGAGTATGCTTCTGTTGCCATTCCACCAATCCAGTGCGACTAAACCGGATTCAGCAGGTTGCAACGCCCCAGCTCTATCCTCCAGCAGTTTGAATAAAGATATCTTTTGCTTACGAGCTTCTCTTTCGTATTCGGCCGGAACAGCATTTTCGAGATACCAGGCAAAATGGTCCCCGCTTCCTTCTTGTCCGGCTTGATAAGCAATCAACCCAGGGATAATTCCATCTTCAACCTTCCCACACATACCCGGTACGCGGTAATCTTTGGTTGAAAGCACCATGTGTGTAAAACGAGACCCAAGAATCAGGGCCATTTTGCCCGGTTCGGCAATCGTTGCGGCGGGCACCGCAGCATGGTTGTTCAGAAGTGCAGTCGCCACCGGTGTTCCGGGGAGCAGCTTCAGCCATTTTGCGGCTGTTTCCGTCAGTTCGCCCACCTGCTGTCCCAGCGGCGTGATATTGTGTTTCATTTTTTCTTCAACAACGTGCCGTAAATCGGGGTCCATAGCGTTGAAAAACGTCTCTAACGGAAAACCTTCCACTTTTGACCATAGTGCCTTGAAACCTGCTGCACAAACATTGCGAGTTTCTACACCTGTCAGCTGCCAGACCATCCAATCTGCAGCTTCTATCAACCGAGCTGCGTTATTATACAGCGTCGAATCGTCGTCATACATTTCCCAAACTTTTGGGAACAACCATTCCGGATTAATCTTCCCGCCGTAGCGGTCGAGGAATGTCTCAAAACGATCTGAGGCAATCTTGGTTAAACGTTCAGCCATCTCATGGGCACCGTTGTGTTTAATGTGCTTGGGCCAGGCATGGGGATTGTCTTTAAAATCTTCAATTAACGAGAGCGGTGTGCCATCAGCGGTAGTGGGAATGAGTGTTGAACCCGGGAAATCAATTCCAATGCCAATTACCTGCTCCGGGCTGATTTGACTTTCTGTCATTATCTTTGGGACGGTTCGTTTGAGGGCATTGATGTAATCCCTGGGGTCTTGCAAAGCCCATCCAGGGTCCAGGGCGATATCAGTTTCGGGAAGTTTGTCTGTGATCACGCCATGTGCGTATTTATAGACCGATGCAGCCGCTAATTTTCCATTCTTGACATCTACCAAAACGGCCTGTACGGTTTCGGTGCCAAAATCAATACCTATAGTGAAATTTCTCTTTCCAGTCAAAGCCCGTCTCCTTGTGAATTAATCCTGATAATGGCGTGGTGAATATGCTAGTTCTGAAGTAAACCAGCGCTTACGGCAATCTCTTGCATTTCTTGGGTAATTTTTCTCTTCCGCTCTGCGTTAACGACCTGCACCAGATCTTGAATGATATCTTCCGCATTATCACTGGCTTCCTGCATGAGGTGGTAACGAGCAGAGTGTTCAGCGGCTGCAGATAGGAGCAGTGATTTATAAAAACTCACGGTAATGAAGTGTTGAATGATTTGATGATAAATGCCCTTTGGGTCAGTTTCAATTATGGCGGTGGGCCACCGGTGAGCCAGGGCTGGTTTGTTTGCTAATTGAGCCTGGAGATCATATGGCAGCAATTTTCGAGTGGATAATCGATGGGCACCACCCTTTGCCGCCGAGTTGAAAAGGATAAAGAATTGGTTGAAGGCATAATCTTCATACTGTTCCAGCCAACCTTGTGTTAGCAGATAGGCTTCCTGGTAAGACATTAAACCGCTAGCGGGAAGTGGTTTGCGCCAGCTGATGGGTACCTTCCTGCGCTCTAACTCAAGCAGCAACCTTGAACCCATCACCCAGATTTGATAATCGGCAAAGTTTTTTTGTTCGATAAATTGGAGGGATTTCTCTGCTATGCTGGTGTTAAATTTTCCGCACAGGCCCCGTTCTGATCCAATAATCAGAAAGATAGTATTTGCGATGTTGGGCGTGGTGCCGAACTGTTCCTGTCCATTGGTGTGCTTCATTGTGACGCTAGGCACTAATTCAGAAAGAATTTGGACGAGATTAGTTTCATAGTGGGTCACACCGGCAATTTTCTTATTGGCCATTTGCCAGGACCCCATTGACATTGTCCTAAGCGCGCTTAATAAAGGTTGGATCGTGCGAATATTATCTAATCGTGAGATTGCGCGTTCAAAACTCTGGCTCATGAGATGTTAGAAATTGATAATGTCTGCAATGTCCCACACAAATGCCACGGCACCGCCAATTTCTGCGGTTACTGCCTGCCTTCCCATTGTTTGCTGTTCTTTGATGGGGTGGGTCTTCATTTCAACTTTCGTGCGACAGTTCTCCTTAATGATCGTGATAACTTCATCTAGCTGATCTTTCTTTGCTGCAATAAACAGCGAGTATTGGCTTTGTCTTAACATACCGCCGCGAGTCTCAGCGTAAGTGGCTGTATGTCCTGCGTTGACCAGGGCATCCAGGACATTTTCAGCTGTATTTGCCGGAACGACAACCATGACCATTTTCATTGGGCATCACCTTTCTTTTCAGACCAGTGTTGGCTGAAGGTGGATAAAATGCTATCAAGTTCAGTTGTTATTGCTTCTGTCAAATCCTTTTCTTCATCGATGTTGATTAATAGCTTATTTTCTCGATGGTTGAAGAATTCTCGAAGCGATTGTTCATAGGTCACAATCTCATCAATTGGGACATGATCAAAGTAGCCTTTGGTAAGGGCATAAAGCATCACAATCGTCATGGGGTAAGAATAGGGTTGGTTTGGTCCCTGTTTGAGGATGCTTAAAATTCGCTTTCCTTTGTTGATTTGCCGACGAGTGGTCTCATCAACTTCCGTGCCAAACCGGGTGAAGTGTTCAACCTCTTTGTATTGAGAAAGCTCTAATTTTAAATTGCCCACAAGACGGCGCATGGCTGGTCTTTGGGCGGCACCGCCAACACGGGAAACGGATCGCCCGATGTCAAGGGCAGGTTTTTGGTCCTGGTTAAAAAGGTCAGCATCCAAAACCAGCTGGCCGTCGGTAATTGAGATCAGGTTGGTGGTGATGTAAGCAGAGATATTCCCGTTTTGTGTGGTGGCAATAGGCAGGGCTGTGATCGACCCGCCGCCATTTTCGGGATTCAATTTGCAGGCTCGCTCTAACAGCTTGGAATGAATGTAAAATATATCACCAGGATAGGCCTCACGCCCAGGCGGTCTGCGGAGCAACAAACTGAGCTCACGGTATGCATCGGCATGCTTGCTGAGGTCATCAAACACGATCAAGACATCCTGACCCTGGTCTAGAAAATATTCAGCCATGGTCATGCCAGCATATGGCGCCAGATACTTTAGGGCTGGTTGATCATCTGAACTGCTCATCAGCACAATGGTGTTCGGCATGAGGTCATGTTTCTGGAGCGTTTCTATCACCGATAACGTTGATGATTTTTTCTGACCGATGGCCACATAGATGCAATGCACACCGGTGTGCTTTTGGCTCAGGATTGCATCGACCGCCAGGGTGGTTTTGCCGGTTTGCCGGTCGCCCAGAATCAATTCCCGCTGACCGCGGCCGATGGGAAATAGTAAATCAATCACTTTTGTTCCGGTGAACAAGGATTCGTTGACCGGTGTCCGTTCGATCACACCAGGTGCTATATTTGATAAATAGCGATATTGGCTGGCTTCGATAGTCTCATCCCGGTCAATGGGTGTACCCAGGGGATCCACAACCCGGCCAAGAAGCTGAGCGCCGACAGGGATTTGCAGCCTTTTCCCTGTGGCTTGCACCAGGTCGCCCCCGCGGATCCCTTCTTCGGTGCCGAGCATGATCAGGTCGACGTGATTACGGTCGAGGTTCAACGCCATACCTTCCATCCCAGTCGGGAAAGTGACGATCTCATCGATGCTAACACTGGGTAACCCGGATACGGTGGCCACGCCGTTACCAATCCGTTGCACGGTGCCTACAGTTGTAAAGCGAACCTGTGCTTTGGTTCGTTTGGCTTTTCCCGTTAGGTCTTTGAGAACCCACTTAATATCACGATCAGGCCTGAGGGTCTCGGCTTTTTCAACCCGTTGTCTGACAGATGCCACAAATTCATCATTTGAAGGTGCCAAATGGGCATTATCGAGTAATCGCACTAAGAGCGATGTGTGCTGGTCTTCCGAGAGAATTGGGCTGGCAGTTTCAGGCTTCATTGCTCATATTCTCATCAATGCTGTCGCCAACATCCACTTTAAGCTCGTTTAATTCCATAGCCAGTGTGTTTTCAAGAATTAGGTCGCCGATTCTAACGCGCACACCAGCAATCAATTCAGGATCGATCTCAATTTCCATATTGACATTGCGGTCTGCCAGCGCGCTGAAAGTACGGATCAGTGCTCGTTGTTGCTCTGGCGACAGATCCTTTGCAGACGTGACATGGACTGTGGGAATTCTTTCGGCCAGCGAATCACGCACAGTACGAACCTGGCGCATATCACTTTTGCCCAGATCCCAGATCCTTTTGTTTAATGCTTCGACCAGGTTGTCGTGCACCACTTCCGGTGTTGTCCGTATCAGAACCTGACTGCTGATGTTAAGAATTGAAGCAACAATTTCATCTTTAAACTCTTCAATTTCTTGTTGCTGAAGTTTTAAGGCTTCTTTCTCTGCTTCTATCAGGATTTTCTCGGCCTCTTTTTGAGTAGCCTGCAAAAGCGCTTCGCTTTCATCTTGCATTTGTGCTTGAGCCTTATCCAGGTGGACTTCAATCTCCTGATCGAGATTTTCCAGCCTTTCTTCTATGAGGGCTAACTTTTCTTGTGCCTGATGTTCCTTCTCTTCTGCCGTGGTGAGCAGTGACGCCCGTTTTTTGGCATTTTCATCCATACGCTTGACGATGGGTTTGAAGAGTATGTAATACAGGGCGACGGCAAGGACAAGAAAGTTAAATATTTCGGCCAGTATGGAGACCAGATCAATATCCAACATTTATTTTATCCTTGTGTTTTCTACATAAAGAAACGGTCGAGCAGCGGGTTGGCAAAAATCATAATGAGAATGACCAGTAAGACGTAGATTGCTGTCGATTCCAATAGCGCCATTGAGATCAGGAGTGTGGTACGAAGGTCATTTGCTGCTTCTGGTTGACGGGCTATGCCTTCTAAGGCTTTTTGCGTTGCAATGCCTTCCATTATGGCGGGCACGATACAGCCCAACACAATGCCAATTGTTGAGAAACCGATGGTCAGTACAGTTATCAGAGTAGGTGAATCTAATTGCCACATAAGTGATGATCCTTTCTTGTTTACGAAGATGATTTACGAGATTGTTTTTTAAGTTTTTTCAACTGGCGGCGTTCTTGTTCAAATTCCTGAACTTCCACCGCTGAGGCGATATACAGTGAGGCTAAAACGGTGAAGATATAAGCTTGTAACACACCGGTCAACATGGATAAGGCTGCCAAGGGCAGGGGGAGGAAAAAAGGGATCAACGAAAAAATGATTGCGACGATCAGGTCTGTGCTGAGGATATTTCCAAAGAGACGGATGGACAGCGATAAGGTTCTTGAAATTTGGCTGACAATTTCGAGGGGCAAAATAAAAATCGGGTTGGCAAAATCTTTGGCGTAACCCCACAGGCCTTTCTCAGCGATTCCATAGACATGTACTGCAAAAAACACAACCAGCGCTAATGCGATCGTCGTATTGATATTGGCAGAGGGGGAGACCATAAAGGGAAAGATGCTGAACACATTAGAAAAGATCAGAAAAATTGCCAGGGTGCCCAGGATGGGCAAGTACTTGATCGTTTTTGTTTCATCTGGCATGACGGAGCCGATAATGCCGTTAATGGATTCGATAATAATTTCACCGATACCTGGATTGTATTTTCGGATGATCCAGGCAAATACCATGATGATCACCATGATGGCCCAGGTGGAGATGATTGTATTAGTGATCGGTATTCCCAAAACTGTGAATACTACTTGCGGTGTAATTGCTTCCATCAGCTGTCCTTAAGGTTGACGAATAAACGGGTTCTTAAACTGGAGTAAACCGTTCCACTTTAGTAAGATTAAGAACCGACTGAGCATAAAAGTAGAAAAAACGATCAGGAGGGCTTGTAGCGAATGGGAGAGGGATAGGCCCAAAACGAAAAAAATTAAAATCCAACGGATGACGGCGCCACCGATCACCTCGCGCATTCCCTGCTTTGTTCGGTCTGGATTCAGGCGGTTGACTGACCATTGCTGATATTTAAAATACAGCACTGCAGAACCAACACCAATGAAAATCCACACCACAACATCACTAATGATCATTCTTCTTGGTTTTCCTTGTTTTTCTGATCATCTGATAATTTCTTTCTCAGCATTTCGATCTCGATCCGCTTGTAAATATTGTAGTAGCCAATCATGATGCCCAGACCCAATAGCGATAACGTGAACATATACGTCGTTTTTAGCCAGCGATCCAGGTAGAAGCCCAGGATCACGCCACCAAAGATCGGTAGGGCAATTTCCCAGCCCAGCGTGGTAAGGCCGATGCCTTTAAATTTGGCTTTCTTTTGATTTTTGTTTTCATCCATCGCGGTCTGTTAAATTTTTGGTAATTTCCTCTGGGTTATTGTTTCTCCCCAAAGTTTGCATCACGCGTTTGAATTCGATTTGCGCCGGTTTTGCGATAAAGCCCGCATCTTTAAAAACCTCACCAGCCGTGAGAATGATCACAGTATTATCTCGAATTTCAAGCACACCGGGGTGCAACTCGATGTTATATTCTTCCACTTCAGAGCGAAAACGGACAGCACCCCGGACTGTTTCTGCCACCAGTGGTGCGTGGCCGGGTTTTATCCCAATCCATCCACCATCTGCCAGGGGAACGGAAATGGATGTCAGGCTATCTTTTTCAAAGTTGATCCCATCCGGCGCCAGAATTCTTAAGGACAACAAAGGAAACGGACTCACAGTGCCTCTTCAGTGGTGATTTTGCGTGCTTTTTCCATGGCGTCGTCAATCGTTCCAACCATGTAAAATGCTTGTTCAGGAATGTGGTCGTATCTGCCTTCCAATATCTCCTTGAATCCTTTGATGGTATCGTTCAATTCTACTAATTCCCCGGCATCGCCAGTGAATTCCTCTGCTGAGAAAAACGGCTGTGATAAGAACCGCTGGATGCGGCGGGCTCTGAGGACGGTTTTTTGATCCGTCTCACTCAATTCATCCATACCCAGGATGGCGATCACGTCTTGCAGGTCCTCGTACCTCGCAAGAATTGATTTAACCTGCATGGCGACACTGTAATGCTCCTGACCAACAATATGCGGCGCAAGCAGGGATGAAGAAGAGCTGAGGGGATCGATCGCCGGGTAGATACCCAGGTCAACCTGGCGTCTGGATAAGACAGTAGAGGCATCCAGGTGGGCGAAGGTGGCGACCACCGCAGGATCGGTCATGTCATCTGCCGGCACATAAACCGCCTGGATGGAAGTCACACTACCTGCGGCTGTGGTCGTTATGCGCTCTTGCAGTGCGCCCATTTCAGATTCTAGCGTGGGCTGATATCCAACCTCGCTGGGCAGGCGGCCCAATAAGGCAGAGACCTCCGATCCGGCTTGAATATAGCGGAAAATATTGTCAATAAAAACCAATACCGGCCGGCGTTCAAAGTCACGAAAGTATTCGGCCATGGTAAGGGCGGTCAGTGGTGTGCGCAAACGAGCGCCTGGGGGTTCGTTCATTTGACCAAAGACTAAAACGGTTGACTCCATAAC
>JBLRWR010000014.1:0-19445 GCA_047921135.1 Candidatus Brevefilum sp. | reverse complement strand
CCGACGACCCCGCGGCTGTTGATGGAAGAAACGTGAGAACCAGCCAGGCTGACCAGGGCGGCGTTGATCTCAAAGCCAGAGGTGCGTTCAGCTTTCTCGACGGAGCGTGTTACCGCCAGTGTGGCTGCATTCAGATCAACGACGGAGCCTTTGCGCAGCCCCTGGGATGGTTCAATACCTACGCCCAGTATGCGCAAGTCCGTGCCGTTTTCTACCCTGGCTACCAGGGTGCAAATTTTACTGGTTCCGATGTCAATTCCGACAATAATGGGTTCGTCCATGCTATTGCTCCAGTCGATAATAAGGCGCATGCAAAAATTCAAGGCTGATCAAGGCGGGGATTACATTTTGTTGTTCAAGAACCGCCAAGATCTGTTGGTATTCTGCCAGTTTGGTGTCGATATTGTGCGTGTCCTGGCCGAAATACACCAGCCAACCGTTTGGATCGCGCCAACCGAGCCCAAATTGTGGGTTGTATTGCAGGTCGCTGCCAGCGGGCACAACATCTGAGAGGGCTAAAACCGCTGTGACAAATTTGGGTGTGGTGCGAATATCACGCTCTTCCAACCGGATAATGATCTCACCGGTTTCATCGTCGATCTCTGGGATGAAGATTTCAGGCGCTGGCGGGGGATCGCCAGCAGCGGTGACGGTTTGTAAAACTTCGGCCTCACCAAATACGGGGAACACCACGCCTTCTGCATCTATCCAGTGGGCGGTGCTGTCTTGCATCCACAGGATCACAGGCTCTCGCTCTTCAATTTGAACGGTGATCGAAGCCGGCAGGCTGACACTCACGCTGGCCTCTTTGATCATCGGGAAGGTTTCTTCAATCCTGGCCCTGACCTGCTCCGGTTCGATATTGATAATTGAGGTTCCCGACAGGCCAATTTGGGAGAGCAGGACCTCAGCGGTTAGATGTTGCGCACCTGCCAGGTTGATTGCACTGATTTTGAAGGTGCTCACGCTGGCAAAACTGATCACCACTGCGAAGGAAAGCAGGAATACCGCAGCGGATATCAAGCGCCAACCCAATCGCAGCGAGGGCAAAGCCGGGATTTGTAATTCTGCGCCTTTTTTCTTAAGCGGCACAGAGGTGGTATGCCTTTTGCGTGTGACAACCGGCGCTGGCGTTGGCTTTCTGCGGGTGACCGGTACGTGTTTAGACTTTGGCTTGCGCGTGGCATTGTTCCCAAAGGGTGCTTGGGGCGCTTGTTTACGGCTTTGCTGCCGGCGTGCCCGGATCTGTTCTGCGCGATTCTTATCGTCCTTGTGAGGGTTCGCCATGCTAACTTCGAAACTCTCTTTCTATTTTGTCTCGTTGCGCTTTGCGCGCCATTGCCAGGTCGATCAATTTTTCAATCAGTGCTTGATACGCAAGCCCTGAAACCTCCCACAGCTTGGGGAACATGCTGATCTTGGTAAAGCCAGGGATGGTATTAATCTCGTTTAGGTACAGCGCCTTGGTTTGGCGATCAATCAGGAAATCAACCCTGGCCATACCGGCACAATCTGTGGCCTGGAAGGCTGTGATAGCCAATGCCTGGATGCGAGCTGTCATCTCTGCGGAAAGGTCTGCGGTCAAGAGGAGTTCGGCGGTATCGTTGATGTATTTTTCGGCATAGGTATAAAAGATATCTTGGGGGATGATCTCGCCAGGCAGGGAAGCGACAGGATTTTCATTTCCTAATACACTTACTTCGATCTCCCGTGGATTTTCAAGTCCTTTTTCTACCACGATCCGCCGGTCGTACCGAGCTGCTTCCAGAAGCCCTTCCACCAGGTCACCCCGATGGGTGCATTTGCTGATCCCAACGGAGGAGCCCAGGTTGGCCGGTTTGGTGAACAGCGGGTAGGCAGAAATGGCTTCCGCAGCTTCCAGGCAGCCGTCGAGATCCTCTTCAAGCTCTGAGCGGTTGAAGACCACATAGGGCAGGGTTGGGATGTGATTGGCGACCATAATATCTTTAAACAGGCCTTTATCCATACAGACTGCTGAGCCCAACACGCCCGCACCAACATAGGCGATATCTGCCAGCTCAAACAGGCCTTGCAGGGTGCCATCTTCGCTGAAGGAGCCATGCATAACTGGAAACACGACATCCAACTGCGAGTACAGGCTCAGCTCGCCGTTTTTCTCGGTGTAAATGCCAGGGTTTTGGGGCACAGGCAGGAAGTAGGCCGGGGTCAGGCTTGAAATATCTTCATCGTGGAGCTTGGACCACAGGTCTGGCCCTACGAGCCACAATCCCTGGCGGGTAATCCCGATTTCGGTTACGTCATATTTTTCGGGATCAATGACAGAGAGCACGGAGCGCGCGGACATGAGAGAGACTTCATGCTCTCCTGAACGTCCACCGTATACAACACCGAGCCTCAATTTATCCTTCATCGATTGAACTCACCTATTAATTCAATTTCGGGTTCCAGTTCGATCCCAAATTGCTTATTGACTGCCTCCTGGGCGACACTCATCAACTGGAAGATATCCTGGGCGGTTGCACCATCCAAATTGATGATGAAATTGGCATGAATGGGGCTGATCATCGCCCGCCCGATGCGGCGGCCTTTTAATCCAGCCGCATCGATCAACCTGCCGGCGTAATCCCCAGTGGGGTTCTTAAACATCGAGCCCATGGATGCGCCAGGCGGCTGCGTTTCCTTCCGATGGGCCTGGAAGGCGTTGATCCGCTCCCAGGCTTCCTCACGGCTGGAATGTGCCGCGTAGAAGGTAGCAGACAGGATTACCGCTGGAATTTTTTCGCGTTTAAGGACGCTGCTGCGGTATTCGTAGGCCAATTTTTCTACCGGCCAATCTGCCTTTCCTGTTGTTTTGTGCAAGATCTTTGCCATCTTTAAGCTGGCTTTCATATCGCTGCCGTGTGCGCCGGCATTGCCGTAGACTGCGCCGCCTACTGTCCCTGGAACCGGGGCAGCCCACTCCATTCCGCTCAATCCCCGCAGTGCGGATTGCCTGGCCACTGTTCCGAGGATGGCCCCAGATTCTGCTTCGATTGAAGGCGGGTCGGATTTGGTGTCAATTTTCAAATTATGTGCCCGGTTGTGCACCACGACGGCATCTAAACCCTGGTCGCTGACGAGGATGTTTGAGCCACTCCCCAGGATGACGAAGGGTACCGACAGCCGCCACAGGGTCAGTGCTGCATCAGCCAGCTCATCGATGGTGTGCGTGGAGATCAACCCAGGAACTTTTCCGCCAACCCGGGCTGTGGTGTAATTGGCCATGCTGACATTTTCATGCAGCTTGGTTCCAAAAGCCTCTCTAAGTGCGTCCATTTGTTGCGGTTTCATCGATGCAGTTCCTGTTGCGTTTGCTCTTGTTGTTGTAAACCGTTTAATACCATCTGGCTGAGCTGGAGCGCATCACCAGCTGAGAAGATGAGGATGATATCATCGGAAGCCACGTTTTCCAGTAATACATTTGCAGCCCGGTCAAAATCAGGTTGGTAGGTGACTTTATCTTTCGGTAAGGCAGAGGCGACCTGTTCAGCTGAATAGCCGGGGTCCGCCTCCCTGGCGGCATAGATTTTTAGTACCATGACTTTGTCCGCCAGACTGAGCGCTTCCACGAAGCGTTGTGCCAGGGATTGTGTCCGGGAGTAGGTGTGGGGCTGCCAGACGGCCCAAATCCGACGCCCTGGATAGCGCGAGCGGGCGGCCTCCAGCGTGGCGGCCATTTCGGTTGGGTGGTGACCGTAATCGTTGATCACAGTGACGCCGCCTGCCTGGCCGAGGACTTCAAACCGGCGGCCTGCGCCCGAGAAGGCGCTCAAGGCCTGGATTGCATCCGGGAGGGGGAGACCCAACTGGTGAACAACGGCCAAAACCCCGATGGCATTGAGGACGTTATGCCGCCCTGGAACATGGAGTGTTACCGACCCGAGGTGTGTTTTTTGGCCTGTCTTTCCCTTGAAAAGAAGCTCGAATTGCGGATAACCATCGATGAAAGTAATTTTCTCCGCTTGGTAATGAGCACTGGGCCCTGTGCCGTAGGTAAATATTTGGGCTTGTTGATCCGGCCGGTCAGCAAAAAGCCCCCTGGCACCGGGATCATCATGACAAAAGATGAGCTTGCCTTCTGGATGCACACATTGGGCGAAGGCAAGAAAGGCAGCCTGGTAATCCGCCAGGGTGGGGAAACAATCGGCGTGATCATGCTCGATGTTGGTGATGACGGCAATCTTGGGCGTGAGTCCCAGGAACATATGGTCATATTCGTCGGCTTCGATGACGAAATGAGGTCCGCTGCCTGCATGGGCATTGCGCTTAAGCTGGCTGATGACGCCGCCTGAGATGTAGCTGGGGTCTAAACCCTGTTCGTGCAGGATATAAATCAGCATTGAGGTTGTGGTGGTTTTGCCGTGGGTGCCGGCCACCGCCAGGGTTTGCTTCCCGGCGGTCAGCTCCTGGAGGAACTCCTGGCGTTTGAGCACCGGGATGCCCCTGGCACGAGCAGCAAGCACTTCCGGGTTGGTGTCAGGGATAGCAGAGGAGCGGATGACAAGATCGGCGCCGGCGATGTGGTCAGGTGCATGGCCCAGGTAGGTCTGGGCACCAGCCGCAGTGATGGCCTTAAACAGGGACGAGACCTCACGGTCAGAACCACTGACCCGGTAGCCCTTTTCGAGCAGGACCTGGGCAATGGCTGAAAGCCCCGTGCCACCAATACCGATCAAGTGAACGTGTTTCATTAGATAAACACCACCAATACAAATACAAACGCCAATGCAACCGCAATGTAGATCAGTGGCGGTTGAAGCCACACGGGCGGTAAAATTTCAAGCATTCCCATGGCATTCTGCCCAGCTTCAGTGAGGGCGTCCGGTGCAGAGATCCAATCGAAGGGATACCCCGCTTCCATCAGGTAATGCCAGGCTGTCCCAAAGATCATGTAGCCATTGACGCCGCCGATAAAGCAGCCAAGGAGAAAGTCTTCAAACCGATCCCGGGCAAATTTCTGGTTGTCAATGTTGTGCGGAATTTTGGGTGACTGGTAACCGAAAAAGACCATCAGGATCAGAATCACCATCCGCACCCAAAAAGTAGATTCAGGGGTCAGGTTACGGAGAAACGGCAGGAAAGTTTCCAGGATGGTGACCAGGAATATGGCCACGATCACGCCGGAGGTCACCAGGATCTCTTTAGCCCAACCGCGCATGGCGCCAATCATGGCGAACAAAATCACATACATCCAAAAGAGCACGGAAAGACTGATCATGTGGGAAACCCTCCATTGATCGTCCCGCTCATCTCCCGCATCTGATCTGCAATTTTTGTGGCAGCATTGGGTACAGCCAGGGCGGTCATGGCCTGGCGCATGCGTGAGAGCTCAGCTGGATTGGAGATCAGATCATGGATGCGGTTAAACAATGCGTCCTGCAAATCTTCATCCGGCAGGATCACTGCTGCCCCGCGTTCGGCCAGGTATTTTGCATTGACTTGCTGATAGCGCCAGGCATGGGGATAGGGGACCAGAATGGCCGGCAGACCAAATAGAGGATACTCGCCAAGGATAGAAGCCCCTGCCCTGGAAACAATTAGATCCGGAGCTGCTAAGGCCGCGCCCATCTCATGCAGATAGGGAAACGCCTGGTAGCGTTTGGCTTGTTCAGGGGTCAGGTTCTGGGCCTGGGCATCAATTTGCTCCCAATCCAGATGCCCGACCAGGTGAATGACCTGCATCTGGTCGAGAAGTCTGGGAAGGATTTTCATCACGGCAGTGTTAATTGAACGAGCGCCTTTACTGCCGCCGGCCACCGTCAGGGTTGGCAGATTGGGATCAAAACCGAAGTACTCAAGTGCTTTTTGGCGATCCCATTCCTGCAAACCCGGGCGTACCGGGTAACCAGTCACGGTTAATTTGGATTGGTCCGGGAAGTACTGGCTGGAGGCTTCCGTGGTCAGCGCGATGCGGGTAGCAAAGCGGGCCAGGGCTTTGAGTGCCAAACCTGGTTCAATATCCGGCACATATAATAGCGACGGGCTGCCAATGCCGGCAAGGGCCATCGGAAAGGCCAGGTAGCCGCCGGTAAAGAACAGCAAGTCCGGTTTAAAGTGTGCCAGAATTTTGCGCGAGGCAAACAAGCCCTTGGTGAGCTGCCAAATGTTGCCAGGCAGCTTGCCAAGGCCGACGCCATGCACGCCGGCTGCTGGAATGGTGGTAAAAGGTATGTCTTTCCTGGTCACCAAAGCTTCCTCCATGCCGCCGTGTCCGCCGACCCACAAGACCTGGTCTTTTTCGAGCCCGAGGGCTTCAAGGACGGTTATGGCGGGGTACACTCCCCCGCCCGTTCCGCCCGCGCAGATCAACAACCGCACTGCGTGGACTCCTTTCTGTTGATTTTGGATCTTTTCTTATTTTTGAAATGTTCATAATAATGCCAATCGATGTAAGGGTGACCACCATGCTTGACCCGCCCGCACTGATGAGGGGCAGGGCATTGCCGGTGAAGGGCATTAAACCCACCATCACGGCGATGTTCATCAGCGCTTCCAGGCCGATCCAGGTTGTTAGCCCAAAGGCCAGCAGTGAACCCAACTGATCCGGTGCATTTTTTGCGATAACCAATCCCCGCCAGATAAGCAGGCCGAACATCACAACCAGGAATAAGCCACCCAGGATGCCTGTCTCCTCAGCCACGACGGCGAAGATGCTATCGGTGGGGGCGAGGGGTAAGCCTGTGAATTTGGTGTCCGCCTGGCCAAGACCTACACCAAACCAGCCACCTTTGACCACAGCCTCAAGGCTGCGCTGGATGTGATAGCTGCTCTCGAGGGGGTTGTTCAAGGCGACCATGTACGCATTCATCCTGGCTCGGCCGGTGGGGTAAATGAACATCACCGGCAGACCTGCCAAGATAGCCAGGATGACGATGATCAGGATGATCTTCCAGTCACAGCCCGCCAGGAATAAAAGAATAACACCGAGCAATATGACGGTGATGGCAGCCGAAAGATCGGGTTGCAGCATGATCAACATGCCGGTAACACCCAGGATGACGCCCAGCGGGATCAACGCGATTTGAAGGTCGTTGATCGTCTCCTGGCGACGGTAGAGCCAAAAGGACAAATAAATGATAATGACAGCTTTCGCCAGCTCGGAGGGTTGGATTGAGCCCCCAATTAACATACGGGTGACCTCAGCCCCTCTTTGTTCGTTGGCCACCAGGACCGCCAGCAAAAGGAATAAGGTGCCAAACCACATCGGCACCAGGATCTTCTGGTAATGATGGTAGTTGATCAGGCTGGCGATAACCGCGAAGACCAGGCCGATTAATACCCATAATACCTGCCGGCCAAAGATGTAAGTCGGACCTTCACCCATCAGGATCGAAAAATCCCAGCTTGCCGAATAAACCATCAGCAAGCCAAAGACGAGCAAGACGATCACAATTAACAGCATGGGCACATCAAACGGCAGGTTGATGGATCGAGACTTCCCGGTTGGATTGGCTTTGGTTACGTAAGTTCCTTCACCCATTGAATAAATCGCTTTCCACGGTCTTCAAAATCAATAAATTCATCAAAACTGGTGCCACCGGGTGATAGGAGCACAACATCACCCGGTGAGACATGTTCGGCGGCTTTTTGCACGGCGTCCTCCAGGCCCTCACACAGGTCAACGGTCTGCGGACGGGTTTCGGTTGGGATGTACCCCAATGTGTCATGGATCAGCTTCGCCGCTTCACCAAACAGGATCAGGTGATCCACTTTTTGGCGGATCAACCCCGCCAAATCCTCCCAGGGGAGGTCCTTATCCCGCCCGCCGGCCAGCAAGATGATGGGCTCTTCAAAGGATTTGAGCGCTGCGATGGTTCTTTCCGGCGAGGTGGCAATGGAATCGTTGTACCAGTCTGCGCCGCCCCACTCACGGACAAATTCGAGCCGATGTGGCACACCCTGGAAGCTGATAATGCCCTCGTAGATGGCTTGCAGGGAAAAGGCTGCGGCAGCAGAGATCGCGATGGCGGCCAGTACATTGGTGAGGTTGTGGATGCCGCGCAGGTTGATCTGATCGGCCCTGATGATCTTGGCTTGCTGGCCGCTGGCTTGCAAGTAAAGCTTGCCTCGTTTGTAGTAGGTGGCTTCCTGTTTGTCGTGGGGCGGATTGATGCCGAAGGTAATCATGCGGCCTTCGACTTCGGGATAGAGCTTGCGGACATGGGGGTCATCCCGGTTGAGCACAGCGATATCCTGTGGGGATTGATGGGTCAGGATATGAGACTTTGCGGAAATGTACCTTGCCATACTGCCATGGCGGTCCAGGTGGTTGGGCGTCAGGTTGAGGATTGCCGCAACATGGGGTGAGCGGGTCATGATTTCCAGCTGAAAGCTGGAAAGTTCCATCACGGCCAGGTCATCGCTGTGGATCTGGTCAAGGTCTTGAATCAGGGGGTTGCCAATGTTCCCACCAACCCACACAGTCCTGTGGGGTTTTTTGAGAGAATAATGCTGTCGGGCGATTTCGCCGACCAGGGCTGTGGTGGTGGTTTTGCCGGAGGAGCCAGTGATGCCAATGACGGGGCATGGTGTTTCTTCCAGGAAGATCTGTGAGTCATTGGATAGGGGAATGTTGCGATGGGCAGCTTCTTCGACAATTGGCAGGTTCAATGGCACCCCCCCCGATAAACAAACCAAATCGGCGCCCGAGAGGATTTCAATAGGGTGGGCGCCGGTCACCCAGGTGATATTTTCAGACGCCAGCTCATCCCGAACAGCCTGCAGTTCTTCTTCAGAACGGCGGTCGTTGAGGATCACTTTAGCGCCTTTGCTGGCAAGGTAGCGCGAGAGGGCAATGCCCTGGCGGGCTGCCCCTATCATCACAACGTGCTTACCTTCCCAATGATGCATGATTTACTCCACAAATACCAGGGCAATGCCCAGCATTGTAAATACCAAACTGATCAACCAAAATCGCTGCACGACCTGGGTCTCGCTCCATCCCAATAGCTCAAAATGATGGTGCAGCGGTGCCATCCTAAAGAAACGTTTGCCTTTAGTGGCTTTAAAATAGAGGATTTGGATCACCACGCTCATGGCTTCACTGACCGGGATTACCGCCAGCAAGGGGATGATGATCCAGTAGCCGGTCATCAGTGCGATCACGGCCAAGGTGGCGCCCAAAGCAAGGGATCCAGTATCGCCCATGTACAGCATGGCCGGGTGGACGTTGAACCATAAAAAGCCAAACAGGGCACCGACCAGCGAGAAGCAGAAACGAGCCAGATAGTTTTGCCCCTGGAGCACAGCAACAAGGCCAAAAGCGGCAAAAGCTGTGGCGCTAATTAGGCCCGCCAGTCCATCCAGTCCATCGGTGAAGTTGACGGCATTGGACATACCCACAATGATGAAAACAGCAATGGGGATGTAGAGCGGGCCTAAGTTGAGGGGTTGTTGGGCAGTAAACCACACCAGCTGCGGAACGCCCAAAATATCTCGCAGGGCAAAGGCGATGGCGATGGCAAAAATTACCTGGATGCTAAATTTAACCTTGGCGCGCATACCCAGGCCTTTACGCGGCCCGCGAATCCCCTCCCAATCATCCACCATACCCAACAGGGCATACGCCCACATGGTTAACAAGGGCAGAAGCACTGAACGCCCTAAAAGATCATATCCAAGGATGGAGACGGCGTTGAAAAGAATGGTCAGTAAGGTGACCGGGATGAGGAACATGAATCCGCCCATGGTGGGCGTGCCCATTTTGGCAATATGCCGGTTCGGGCCATCCTCTCGGATGATTTTACCAATCCGCCAGGCTTTAAGCAGGCGAATCAACGGGTCTCCCCAGATGACAGTCATTATAAAGCTGAGGCCGCTGATGGCGATGGCGACGGGGTTATTTTCCATCACGGGCCTCCTGTAAGGCTGCCAGGACATGGTCCATGCGCATGCTGTTGGAGCCTTTGACGAGGATCACATCCCCTTGTTGGACAAAATTCCAGATTTCAAAAGCTGCCTGGATTGAATTTGGGAACCATTGGATATGCTCTGGTGGGAATCCCTCATTGAGGGCTGATTCGGCGATAATTTTGGACCGTTCGCCGATCAGGATCAGGGCATCTGCGGCTGACACAGCAGCAACCCCCACATTTTGATGCCCAATGTGTTCGTATTGGCCCAACTCCAGCATGTCGCCCAGGACGGCAACCCGCCGCCCGGAAAGCTCTCGCAGCAACGCCAGGGCAGCGATGGTTGAGGTGGGTGAGGCATTGTAGGTGTCATCGAGGACGGTGATGTCATTGGGGAGGTGGAGGGGGCGCATGCGCAGGTCGACGCGGCTCTCGGCCAGGCCGGCAGTGATGGCCGGCCAATCCAGGCCTTCTGTC
The DNA here is from genome assembly GCA_047921135.1 of Candidatus Brevefilum sp. Taxonomy (GTDB): domain Bacteria; phylum Chloroflexota; class Anaerolineae; order Anaerolineales; family Anaerolineaceae; genus Brevifilum. The sequence continues at coordinate 9,096 of JBLRWR010000014.1, read as the reverse complement.
AGGGCGACGGCAGCAGCACAGAGGATGGTGTAGGCGGAAAAAGCACCTAACAGCGGCGAATGGACCAGGTGATTTTCACCTTTGGTAGAGAGAATGCAGGAAATGCCCTCCAAACCGCGGGTTTGGATGTCCCTGGCCATTAAGTCGCTTTGTTCTGTGATCCCGTAGGATAAGACGCGCGCCTCCGTCTTTTCGGCCATCTTCCGGACCCAAGGATCATCCATATTGAGGATGGCCACGCCTTCGGGGGCGGGAGGTAAGGATTCGACCAGTTCAGCTTTGCCTTTGGCGATTATCGCTTGCGATCCGGCGCGCTCTGCATGCACCATGCCGATATTGGTGATCACCCCAACCTGGGGGCGGGCGATCTCACACAGGGTTTGGATTTCCCCGGGGACGTAGAATCCCATCTCAAGCACTGCGTATTGATGTTGTGGTTCTAGCTCAAGCAGGGTTAGCGGCAGACCGATTTCATTGTTCCGGTTGCCGGGGTTCTTCAGCACAGAGGCCTTCTTTGAGAGTAACGCAGAAATCAGTTCCTTGGTTGTAGTTTTGCCCACACTGCCGGTAATGCCGATGGTCCGCACGGGATGGGCCTGACGCCATTGGGTGGCGATGGCATGCAAGGCCAAAAGGGCATCTTCCACCCGCAGGCATAACGGGAGTTCGATATCCCTTACCAAGGCGGGCTGAAAGTAACCCTGCCGCAAATCGAGGACATGCATGGCTGTGTTAAGGTCTTTGTCGACCAGCGCCAGAATAGCACCGTTGTCGAAGGCCGGTTGAACATAGTCGTGGCCGTCAACCTGTTCGCCAGGTAAGGCGATGAACAGGCTGCCCTTGGCGGCCTGGCGCGAGTCAATCACCGCACTGCTGATGGGTTGATCCAGCAGGGTGAAGGTGTGACCCGTTAGGGCTGAAACGATGTCCTTCAAATTAATCACAGAGACCTCATTGCTCACTTGCCAGTTGCATGCGGATATGATCTGGTGGAATCCGCATCAAGACCACCAATTGCTCAACGACGGTCTTAAAAACTGGGGCAGCAACTTCCGAACCCCATTGGGAGATGGTGGGCTTTTCGATCCACACGTATATGACAAATTGGGGATCGTCAGCAGGGCCCCAGCCCACGAAAGAGGTGTTGGTGAGCGTGCTGGTATACCCCAGCTCGGTTGGGATTTGTCCCGTGCCCGTCTTGCCTGATACACGATAGCCCTCAACCAGCGCGCCCGACGCTTCTTCTTCGAGGGAATGGGCGAGCATTTCAGTCATGTCCCTGGCGGTTTGGGCGGAGATGGGATAGTTGATCACCTGCGGAGAGACATGATACTGCTGGCCATTATCGATCACACCGCGCACGACATGGGGCATCATGATCCTGCCGTCGTTGGCAATGGCTGAGATGGCTGCGACCATTTGGATGGGGGTGACTGCAATGCCCTGACCGAAGGAGTTGGTTGCCAGGTCCATGCTCATCCAGCGATTGTCGTCCGGTAAACGCAGGGGATAGTTGGCTTCGCTGGCCAGGTCGATGCCTGTGCTCCTGCCGAAGCCAAACGCCTGCAGATACTCATAAAACAGCTCTTCACCCAGCCGGTCGATGGCCACATATGCCAGACAGACGTTTAAGGAATAGCGCATGCAGCCTGTCATGTCCTGAACCCCCCAGGCGCCCAGGTTCCAGTTGTAAATCGGCCAACTATTGGACACCCAGTACACACCGGTGGCGTCATTGTAGGTCGAGTCCAGATCTACGGCACCGCTATCCAGCGCGGCTGCCATAGTGATGGCTTTGAAAACTGAGCCAGGCTCGTAGGCTGTGCCCACCGCCCGATTATAGGGAGTGATACCGGGGAAGGTGTCCTGATAGGTCCAGTACTGGTTCGGGTCAAAGAACGGCGTGCTGGCCATCCCCAGGATCTCTCCTGTTTTGGGGTCAGCCACAATGATCGTGCCGCCTTCGCCACCAGACCAATCCAGGGCCTCCTGGAGGGTGTCCTCAAGCATCTTTTGGATCTCCCGATCAATGGTGAGAATCAAGCTGGCGCCGGGTTCGATATCGGGCAAGGCTTCGACCTGGTAGGGGTCATTGGGTAAAAAGACGGTGATCGGTTTGCCCGTTAACAGCCGGTTATAAGATTCTTCTACCCCGAACACACCCTGGGCGTTTTCGCGTGAAAAGTAATTATAGAAACCCAATACGTTGGCAGCCAGGGTGCCTTCCGGGTAAGTGCGTTGCTGCATCGGCGTCCAAACCAGCCCGGACAAGTTGGGTTTTGTTGACTTGGTCTCTTGCCGTCGGGTGGCATAATTTGCTTTGAGCTGCTCAATTTCCTCGATGATCTCTTTGCTGACATAGCTTGAAAGGACAAAGTATCGATTTTCATCTGCGCGCTTTTCGGTACTGGCCAGCCCAAACACGTGTTGATAATCGAGGTCATCAAGCAGTGCGGTGGTTACAAAGGCGATGCTTTCAGGGTCTGAGACGTATTTCAGGTCGATGCCAATCTCATATCCGATTTGGTTGGTGGCCAGGATATTACCTTTGCGATCGTAGATGGTCCCACGCGGTGGGTAGATGGTTTTTCTGACGCCCTGGTAGTCTTCAGATTTAACAATCAGATCTCGGGCGAAGGGCGTGTAATTGATGCGCACCATTTGAAAAATGGTTGCCGCACCAAAGATGGCGCACAAAACGGCAATGATGACATAGCGACGATAGAAGGGCGGTCTCATGGTAGGATTTCTCCTTCAACCGACGATTGTCCTGAAGGCGCTTGCCAGATGTTCTTGACCAACCATTGCCACAGAGAGGTTCGATAGGAAGAAAGCAGCGTGGGTGATTCGGAAATAATACTAACACTGGGTGGCGCCAGCTCAAGCTCTGCATGGGGATTGTAGCCAGGAATTTCAAGATAAATTGCTGTGTGCGGGTTGAGGGGAACGAACCCCATGGCTTCAGCCCTGTTTTTCATGTTTTCGACGGATTTTGCCCTGGCCAGGTTGGAGGTTAGCTCGGCAATGTCGTTGTTGATATTACTGATCTGCCACTCCAGGGATTGGATCTTGCGACCCGAGGCGGCTGCCTGGGCGCTAATGCTGAGATACAGGCCGGTGATGGATGCAATCAAGACCAGCCCAAGCAAAAATAAGCCAATCCACTGAATCTGGATTCGCCAAGGGGCTTGTTTATAGGCTTGTAATATGCGGTTTTTCATGTTTATTGCCTTGCAAGTATTATGCCTATTTGATCTTTTCAGCGACCCTTAACCGTGCACTGCGAGCACGGGGGTTTTCTTGGATTTCATCTGGTTCAGGCCTGACAGGTTTTTTTGTCAGGACCTTGATTGCAGCTTTATGGTTGCAGGTGCACACTGGCTGTTCTGGCGGGCAGATGCAATCTTTGCTTTCTGTTCTGAAGAACTGTTTTACAATACGATCCTCCAGCGAGTGAAAGCTAATCACTGCAATCCTGCCGCCAGGGGCCAGGCACTTAAGCAATTCGGGCAGGGCCTGAGCGAGGCTTTCGAGTTCCTGGTTGGTAGCAATCCGCAGGGCCTGGAAGGTGCGGGTGGCCGGGTGTATACCGGGTTCATAATGCGGCACAGCCGCTTTGACTAATGCTGCCAGGTCTGCCGTGGTGTGGATCGGCCGGTTTGCGATGATTGCACTGGCGATCCGTTTTGCGAACCGTTCTTCGCCGTATTCCCGCAGGATTTTCACCAGAGCTTCCTGACTGAGGGTGTTGACCAGGTCTGCGGCGGAGGGACCCTGACCCTGGTCAAAGCGCATGTCGAGGGGCCCTTCTTGACTAAAGGAGAATCCCCGAGCTGGCCGGTCGATCTGCATGGAGGATACGCCTAAATCCAAGATAATGCCCTGCACATGCTGCCAACCGATTGCTTTCAGCACCTGTAAGGCTGACCGGTAACTGGCTTGCTGGAGGATGGCCCTATCACCGAATGTAAAAAGACGCTGGCGTGCAATCGCCAGCGCCTCCGGGTCAAGGTCTAGACCGAGCAACCTGCCTCGGGGCGCAGAAGCCTGTAGAATGCCCTCGGCATGCCCACCAGCGCCCAGTGTGCCATCGAGATAATCACTGCCACTGACCGGTGCCAAAGCTTCCAGGACTTGATGGTAAAGTACTGGTCGGTGGGGATAAGGTTCGCCGGGGTTGCCGGAAAAAGCATCCCCACCCGTGTTTGAACCGTTCATTGTAGGGTTGTTAAATCCAGGGCACTGAAGCGTTGTTCATTCGCATCGATGTCATTGAGCGAAACTTGTTGCTTTTGCCACCCATCCGGGGACCAAAGCTCAAAGTATTCGCCCATGCCGATCAGCAGCGCGGTTTCTGCGAGGTTTGCAGTCTCTCGTAGAAACGCAGGGAGCAGGATGCGACCGGCACTATCGAAATGGATCTGCTTTGCGCTTGCAAATAGCAATCGCCGCAGCAGACGGCTGTTCGATGACAGGAAACTGATCGAGCGAACTTGATCGGAAAGCTTTTCGAACAGCTGGGTGGGAAAGGCCTGTAGATTGCCATCGAAACCCTGTGTGACATAGACTGAATCACCCAACACCTCGCGATACTCTGAGGGGATGGTGATGCGACCCTTTTCATCGATGGTGTGTTCGTACCGACCGAGGAACATTTGTTCTATTGCTCCTAATAACCAGGGCGCGCCGGGGTGACCGGCGCTCCACTTCGTCCCACTTTTCTCCACTTTTAACCACTATTGATAACAGTATAATGGAAATTAAAATTAAAATCAAGGGGAAATGAGAAGCAGTTTAAAAGTGATCCTGATTGTGATGGGGTTGGGCATGTTGCACCAACGACCAGATCTGTCAGAGGACCAGTTTGACGCCCATCGGCGGCCCATTATACCTTATCAGCGTGCTGGGTGGGATGGCAGAAAGCCGGACCGGGCTTATGCTAAGGCAGCGTTGATGCATTGCCTTGGATTCAACCCTGAAATAATGAAAGCTGGTGCCCAGAAGCCTGTGAAACAGCACCAAATCCTGTTGACATCCCTAGTTGAAGTGAATATAATCATATAACCTTGCCCCGGCAGGACGTTTGCGCTGGGGTAAAATCTTGTAACCCAACTTTCCCGGTCGCTGGCGGTTGCACGCAAGTGAGACTGGCTAAGTGAAGATTGGAGTAGAAAATGAAATTTGTAATTGTTGAACAAGGCGGCAAGCAATACCGCGCTGCTGAGGGCAAGACGATCGAGGTTGATCGGTTGCCAAGCGAGGTGGGTGAGACCGTAACACTGGAAGACGTCCTTCTTTCTGTCAATGATGCTGATATTACCATCGGAACACCATTGATTGAAGGCGCCAAAGTCCAGACCAAGGTCGTCGATCACTTCAAGGGTCCAAAGATCCTGGTGTTTAAGTATCGCCCGAAACAACGCTATCGGGTAAAATCCGGCCACCGGCAACAGTATACACGCTTGCTGGTCGAATCGATTGAAATGGAGTAAGTATCATGGCACATAAAAAAGGTGGCGGCTCATCGCGCAACGGTCGTGACAGTAAATCGAAGCGATTGGGCATTAAAAAATATGGCGGAGAATATGTTCTCAGCGGGAACATCCTGGTACGCCAACGCGGTACCAAGGTACATCCTGGCTGGAATGTCGGTATGGGCAAAGATTACACCCTTTTTGCTACCACAAATGGGCTCGTTCATTTTGAAACGATGCCAGGTGGTCGCAAGAAGGTGCATGTCGTTACCATTCCCGAGGAAGAATAAACTCCGATTAGTATTGAAAGGACTGTGACGACATCATGAAAAAAGACATTCATCCCGAATATTATCCTGAAGCAACGGTCATTTGTGGCTCCTGTGGGGAAACCTGGACAACTGGTTCAACCCAGCCAGAGATCCGCACCGAAGTGTGCTCAAATTGCCATCCCTTCTACACCGGCCAGCAGCAGCGGATTTTGGACCGCGAAGGCCAGGTGGATCGCTTCTACAAACGGCTTCAGGTTCGCCAGGAATATATTGACGAGCAGAAGGCTAAAGAAGAAGGTAAGGTCACCTCTGACCGCCCGGTGGCAGATCTTGACCTGGGCACCCGTGTGGAAAATGTGCTGGTTGAAGCCGGTTTAGCCACCATTGGCGATATTCTTGTACGCATGGAAGGCGGCGAACAGGCTATGCTGGATATCAGCGGTTTTGGTCGAAAATCATTGATTGACCTAAAGAAGACCCTGCGCCAAATGGGCTATAAACTTCCTGAAGCAGCAGAAGAAATTACGGTTTAAAGTTTCTTCGTAAATCAAAAAATCCGGTAAACTTAACAGGCAGATGAACGTTCATCTGCCTGTTATTTTTATCTTCAGGAGTATTTTATGAAACATCATGTGGGTTCAGTTGAAGTCATTTGTGGGTCAATGTTTTGCGGAAAAACGGAGGAATTGATCCGCCGGCTCAGGCGGGCACGGATCGCCAAACAGCAAGTACAGGTGTTCAAGCCTATCATCGATTACCGCTACAACCATGCCAAGGTTACCTCTCATTCAGGCATCGATTTGGATGCGCAGCCGGTAGCCGATTCTCAAGCCATAATGGGATCCCTGGAACCCGGGACGACTGTGGTCGGTATTGATGAAGTCCAGTTTTTTGATGCCGGGATTGTTGGCGTGGTTGAGCAAATGGCCGAGCAGGGTTTGCGGGTGATTGTCACTGGCTTGGATACCGATTTTCGCGGAGAGCCTTTTGGTTGCATGCCGGAGTTAATCGCCAGGGCTGAATGGGTGGATAAGCTGCATGCCATTTGCATGGTTTGCGGTGAGGCTGCCAGCCGGACACAACGAATGGTGGATGGAAAGCCCGCCCATTATAACGAACCCATTGTGGTGGTGGGCGCCCAGGAGATGTACGAAGCGCGCTGCCGGGCGCATCATGAGGTGCCTAAGGATTAATCACTGAGGAGAATCATGCAAGATTATCAATCTTTTATCGACGAAGTTTTGATTGAAGAGGACGAGCTCAAGAAGCGCATTCGAGAGTTGGGTGAGGTAATCAGCCGAGATTATGCAGGGAAAGAGATCCTGGCGATCTGCATTCTACGGGGCGGGGTGATGTTCCTGACGGACCTGATCCGGCATATCAAACCCCTGGTGGCGATCGATTTCATGGGTGTTTCTTCCTATGGGGTGGGGTCACGCACATCGGACGGCCATGTGCGCATTACCCTGGACCTGACGACCAGCATCGGCGATAAACACGTGTTGATCGTGGAGGACATCATCGATAGCGGAAACACGCTGGCGTCGGTGATTGAGATGCTGCAGACCCGTCACCCAGCCAGCCTGGAGGTGTGCACCCTGCTGAATAAGGTCTCGCGGCGGGAGGTTGATATCCCCATCAAGTATTGCGGTTTTGAGATCCCGGACAAGTTTGTGTTTGGGTATGGTCTGGATATGGATGAGTTTTACCGTAACCTACCCTTCATTGGCGTGGTAGACCTGGACAAGTATGACCCTGACCTTTGAGCCGGATCAACAGGCGTTGCTGGCGCTGATCGGAGAGATGAGCGATCAGGCTGATCAGGCCTTTCTCGTGGGCGGGGCAGTGCGGGATGCACTGCTTGGACGACCGCTGCATGACATGGATTTTGTCATGGCGGCCAACCCAACTCACCTGGCTAAGAGGCTGGCAAAGCGCCTGGAGGCGGGCTTTTTTTTACTGGATGATGAGCGCCATACAGCCAGGGTGGTCTATCATGATCCCGATGGACGCTTTTTCCCGCTGGATTTTGTGCAGTTTACCGGCCAGGACCTGGGAGAAGATTTGCGCAACCGCGATTTCACCGTCAATGCGATGGCCCTGTCCCTGGATGACCTGATACAGGTCATTGACCCCCTGGGCGGGCAGGACGACCTTCAACGGGGTGTGCTGCGGGCGTGCAGCGATCATGCCCTGCTGGATGACCCGGTGCGGGTGCTGCGCGGGGTGCGCTTAGCGGTTCAATTCGGTTTTGATTACGGCCAAAGTTTGGAAGCGGCCATGCGTGAGGCGGCAGGCCAATTGCACAGGACTTCGGGTGAACGCCAGCGTGACGAATTCTTCCGGCTTTTGGCTGGGCCGGACCCGGCGGCAGGTTTGGATCAGCTTTGGCAGGTGAGGGTTTTCGACCTGCTGATCCCGCCCCTGGTTGACCTTGAGAAAATCCCTGCTGTGCCGGATGGACAGCACTCAATGTTGGCGCATGCCATTAGAACCGTTGACGCCTTTCACCTGCTGCTGGAGGTGTTGACTGCAGCAGTGCTGCCTGAACACGACGCACCCTGGCCGCTGTACCAGGTCCAGGCTGAATTGGGCGAGTTTACTAATCACAGCGCGGCGTATTTTAGCGAGGAGCTGACCCCGGGTCGGGGAAAAGCTGCCCTGGCTTATTTTGGTGCGCTGCTGCACGAGGTGGGAAGCCCGTTACCCAACCTCGCCGGCCAAGGTCAGCCAAAGCCGGCGGATCAGGCTACGGTAGGTGCAGAGCTGGCCTATGATGTGGCCAAGCGGATGCCCTTGAGCAATACCGAATCCGGTTGGGTGGAAACCTTTGTCAGGCACCATCAAGACCTGCTGAAATTGGTACAAGCTGGGGTCACCCCCGACCGGCGCAGGATCTATCGTTTCTTCAAGTCAGCAGGGGATGCGGGGGTTGCAATTGGGGTGTATACCCTGGCGGATATCCTGGCAACAGAAGCGGAAAGTCTCAAGCCAGACGTATGGGAAAGCGCACTAATCATTGTACGAATGATCTTTTCGGCCTGGTGGGAAGCCCACGCGGGGATAGTTTCGCCAGTGCCTCTGCTGGATGGGCGTGAACTGCAGGCAGAATTTGGGTTGGCACCCGGGGTGTTGATCGGCGAGTTGCTGATGCAACTGGTGGAGGAGCAGGCCGCAGGAATTATCGTGACCAAGGATCAGGCTCGCTCGTTTGTGAATGATCAATTATCTGGAAGATAGACAATGAAGGTTTAATCATGAGTGGAAAAATTAATGGTATCCAGATCGGCTATGAGGTTTCAGGTCTGCAAACACCCCCGGTGGTGATGCTGCATGGTTTTGGCCTGGAC
>JBLRWR010000013.1:0-20073 GCA_047921135.1 Candidatus Brevefilum sp. | reverse complement strand
CTGAAGCTAAGATTCAACTTTAATGCATAGCCAGTTGTGAACCGCTCTTAGGGTTGCTTTCGCAGCCACAGGTACTGGCAGGGTGCCAGGTCCAGGTCAGTTTCTTTTTCAAATACCGTTCCGCTCACCAAATCCTCCAATGGGTAGGCTAATCCACGCAGGCGCATCAAATTTTTCGATATCTGCTGGGGTTGATCGCTAAAATTGTTCAGGAACAAGCTCTCCGCATCCTCGCCAAAACGCAAATAGCCAAACACATGGGGGTTGCCCGTGTTGATGAACTCCGGTAGGCCTTGGCAGATCTCTGGTGTTGATTTTCTGAGCTGAACGAGCTGTTGCAGCCCCAGGAATAGCTTTCCGGAGACGGTCTCCCGGTCTTTCCTTTGCGCGTAGCGCAGCGGGTCAGCAGGCGGGCGGTGCACCCAGCGGCTGTCATCGGCTTTTGCCGGGTCTTGCCGGTAGGTGTAGTCGTTGAGCGTGCCGACCTCATCTCCCAGGTAAATCAAGGGGATGCCCCCGATGGATAAGATCACATTATGGATGAGCAAAATGCGCTGGATGGCCAGTTCAACTTCTACCTGTGTCTCTTCGTCGATGGCTTTTTCAAGGCCCGCCAGCGAGGCACAGGTGCCGGAAATGCGGGCGTCGCGTGTTTTGGGGTTTTCCTGGAACGGAAGCCCGCGGGCAAAGCTGCCTTCAAAGGTGCCGGTGTAAAAGGCGTTCAGAAATTGACGGTGGTCAAAGGCATTGACGCCCAGGGCGCCGGCATCCTCGTCTGAAAAGGTCCAGCCGATGTCATCATGGCAGCGGACATAGTTGACCCAGGCGCACCCCTCCGGGATGCCAAAGCGGTTGGCCATGGAATAGTGCAGGAGCTCCACATCGCGGGTGGCCAGGCTGTTCCACAACAGCGCCATCAACAGCGGATTGTACGAGAGCTGACATTCCTCCGGGTGGATGTACCTGGCCACTTCATCGGGGTGCACAATGGCTTCTGACTTGAACAACATGGCCGGGGCGGCGATCCTGGCGATGGCATTGAAGGCCTGGATGAGCATATGCGCCTCTGGCAGGTTTTCGCAATTGGTGCCCAGCTGTTTCCAAATAAAGGCTACCGCATCCAGCCGCAACACCTCCACCCCCTGGTTGGCCAAAAACAACATCTCATTGGCCATCTGGTTGAACACTTCAGGGTTGGCATAATTGAGGTCCCATTGGTTGCTGTGGAAGGTGGTCCACACCCACTGGCCGATATCCTCGAAATAGGTAAAGGCGCCCGGGTGCTCATCGGGGAAGATCTCGCGCAGGTGTTGTTCGTAGGCATCAGGCATGTCTCGGTTGGAGAACATGCGGTAGTAGTTTTGGTACTCCGGGTCCCCGGCACGGGCCTTGAGGGCCCACTCGTGTTCATTGGAGGTGTGGTTAAAGACAAAGTCCAGCACCAGGCTGATGCCCTCGGCCCGCAATTCTTCCGCCAGGGTGCGCAATGCGGCCATGGTCCCCAGGCCGGGATCGACTTCACGATAGCTGCTGATGGCATACCCCCCATCATTTTCGCCTTCCGGGCTGCGAAACAGGGGCATCAAGTGCAGGTAGGTCAGGCCTAATTCCTTGAAATAAGGGATCTTTTTGCGAATACCAGCCAAATTTCCGGCAAACAGGTCAACATAGCACACCCCGCCCACCATTTTATGGTCCTGGAACCAGGCTGGCTGTTCCTCGCGAGTGATATCTAAGGCTTGCAGGTCTTCTCCCCTTGCCACCCAAGCCTCCGCCATCAGATCCAGCAAGGCTTCAACATGATAGAAGAAGTCGTATTGATTTCCGTAAAGATGGAGCAAAATACCAAACAGGCGTGGAAAATGCTGCGTTAAGCGGGCATGAAACTGGCCCCAGGCCTGGGGGTTTTTCTGGGTATAAGCGGCATAATCTGCATCAATCCGCGGCATTAATCGATCCAGCGTACGCTGGGCTTTATGCTGCACATCAGGGCTCTGAATGCTATCCACGATTTACCTCCTTGGTTGGATCAGGTATGCACTTGTTAATCTCATTCGGCAGCAGCCGATTTAATGAAGGCGTCGACCTGGGCCCTGGTCGGTAGGGCTGGGATCGCCCCGCGCTGCGTGGTGGTTAGCGCACCGACTGCGTTGGCCAGTCGGCAGACCTGCCTGAGCGCATCTTCGGCTTGCCAGGCTTGGGGGTCCTTCAGCAAACCCATCAGCAGGCCGGCCACAAATCCATCGCCTGCGCCCGTGGTATCAACTGCCTCGACGGTGAACCCGCCAACCTGACCCTTTAATTGGGGTGTGAAATAGCGGCAGCCTTGCCTGCCAAAGGTGACAACGAGTAACCGTAGTTGGTCGTGCCAGAGCGTTTCAACGGCCTGATCAACGTCTGCATAGCCCGTCAGAAAAAAAAGTTCTTCCTCGCTGACTTTGATCAGGTCTGCTTCCTGCCAGATGCTCAATATGCCCTTTTTGGCGGCCTGGGGGTCTGGCCACAAGGCCAGGCGCAGGTTGGGGTCGTAAGATACGATCACGCCATGCTGGCGAGCGGCAGCCAGGGCGGCGCGGGTGGCGCTTTTGGAGGGCTCGCTGATCAGGCTGATAGACCCGAGGTGAAAGATGTGGGCGTTTTGGATGAGGTTAAAATGCACTTCCTCGGGCGTATACAGCATATCCGCGCTGGGATGCCGGTAAAACATGAACTCGCGCTCGCCATCCGCGCGCAAAGAGACAAAGGCCAATGCCGTACGCGCGTCTTTAGAGAACACCAACCCTTCGGTGTTGACGCCCACTTCATCAAGGGTAGCTTTCAGAAACCTGCCAAAAGCATCGTCACCCACCTTTCCCAGAAAGGCGCTTGCAACACCCAGCTTTGCTAACCCGGCGGCCACGTTGGCAGGGGCGCCGCCCGGTGCTTTTTTGAAAGCTGGCGCCTCTATTAAGGTCACCCCGGATACCGTGGGGACAAAATCGATCAGTAATTCACCTAAAGCGACGATATCAACCATGTTTCATTCACCCTTTCAGCTTAAACCCATGGATGAGTTTAAACATACGGTGCACTATCCCGGCAGGACCTGCGTGGCAGCGTATTTTCAGGCATCATGCTCGCCTGGAATACACTGTTCAGGTTGTCTCCCGCTCTACAATCGAGAGCGGCATGCGCACATGCCGCAGGGGGCGCTCGGGGTCTTTGATGCGGGAGAAAAGAATTTCAACCGCCAGGCGCCCGGATTCATCCAGGGGCTGACGGATGGTGCTCAGGCCTACAAAATCGGCGAAATCCAGGTCATCAAACCCAAGGACGGCCAGGTCTTCCGGTACTCTTAATCCCAGGGACCGGGCTTTATTGACCACACCCATGGCCTGCAAGTCTGTGGCGCAGAAAATGGCCGTCGGCCGATCTGGCCTTTTCAATAGCGGTTCAACATTTTCTGCTGCGGCTTTGACGTCATACCGTGAAGTGACGATAAAAGCCTCCGGCAGGGACAAGCCGGCTTTTTCGATCCCTCTCTGGAAGCCCTGCAAGCGCAAGGTGATGGGCAAAACAGCAAAGGCACCCAGGTTTGAGGTGTCGCCGAGGAATGCCAGGCGCCGGTGTCCCTTCCGGATCAGGAGGTCTGCTGCCATCTCTCCGCCGGCGATATCATCGATCTCAACCGTGTTCAGGTCTTGGCGGGGGTATTCCACCAGGACTGTCTCGAGTCCGTTATTGATGAGCTTTTCTGCCGACTCGTCGTTGACGCGCAGGGAGAGCAAGATCAACCCCTCCAGGTACCCGGTGACGGGCAGCGTGGCCAGGTAGTGGTTCAGCTGTTCAAGTGACCCAATGGTGTAAATGGTCAGCTCGTAACGGGTTGCATGCAAGGCTGTCGCCACGCCCCGCAAGCGCTGGACGAACGCCGGGGCAGTGAAAAAGGGGGTCAGGACGCCGATCCGAGCCAGGTCTTTCATTGCCCTGGCCCGGGCTTCGGCTTTGGGAACGAAGGAAAGCTGGTCGATGGCATGCTGCACGCGCTCACGTGTGTCTTCGCTGACATTGGGGCTGGCGTTGATCACGCGCGAAACCGTTGAAATTGAAACACCGGCAGCTTTTGCGACATCGTAGATGGTGGGGGAATGGTGGAATTTCTGGCTCATGGGGATAAACACTCACGATCAGGTTTATGAAACTGCTTTCAAAAAAGGTTTTCCAGTCCATATTAACATAGAAGGAGCGCCATGTCAAACAAAAACCATTTGGTGTTAGGGCAAAGTAGTAATGTCCTATTTTAGCAAGGTTAAAATGTCCTATTGGAGTTACATAGGATATGGTAGGAAACAGGACCCTAACTATGACCATCAAAGAAATCAAACGCAGTGAAATACTGAAGATGGCCAATGAGATCCAGATCACCCAAGGTGAAGGCACAAAGCGGATCAGCGTCACAGAACGACACTTTCGCCGATTGCTGCACAACTATCGAGGGCAAGGAGCTGAAGGGATCATCTCTGGGCACAGGGGGAAAAGGGTGCCAGATGTACAATAATCTTGTTTGCCAGTGTTGCGATCAATAAAAAAGCGCAAAAGTTTTATCTCTTATGCTGAACGTATCAAGGCAGGCGGTGCATTTGGCTGGGTTGGGTGGAGACCCAGCCAGATACCTGTTGCTCCTTAGCTCAATTGATCAGTTGAACACGTTTGAGCATCCCAATTATAACGCATCCGGAGGCGAAAACCCCAGTGCGGGTCAGGTAGTGGCATAGTCGCTGGTCTTTGGTGTTTTGACGTCGCAGGCAAGCTTTCACCGGCCAGGTTATTGTATAATGATGATGGCCGGCAAATCAGCCAATGATCACCAGCCGGGTGCCATTTTCCCCGTTCTGAAAACCACCTTCACAGGAGATGACTCCATCCCAGGTGTTCTGGTTCAAAGAAAGGATAGAAACCCATGAAAAACCATCGCTGCTTTGCGACGATGCTGTGCATTCTTACACTAGATTTCTCTCCAGAGGCAGAATGAGCGGCCTTCGACAGTTTTGCCAAAGGGCCATCCCGGTGAGTATAATCCATGTAACCAAATTGTTAGATTTTCATCTAATAAAGAAAGAACAAAATACGATAAGGAGAAATTATGGAATATCGACATTTAGGAAAAGCTGGCGTCAAAGTATCTGAGCTGTCTTTAGGCGCCTGGGTCACCTATGGTAACCAATTCGGTGTCAAGGAAGCCAAAACAATTATGGCCGCCGCATATGATGCCGGGGTGAATTTTTTTGATAACGCTGAGGCCTATGCTTCCGGTGAGGCAGAGATCATCATGGGCAAAGCCCTGAAGGAACTGGGCTGGGCACGCAAGGATTACCTGGTTTCCACCAAGATCTTTTGGGGCGGTGAGGGGCCCAACGATCGCGGCCTTTCGTACAAACACATCATCGAAGGCACCCACAATGCCCTCAAACGCCTGCAACTGGAGTATGTTGACCTGGTCTTCGCCCATCGGCCGGACCCGGAAACACCCATTGAAGAGACGGTGTTTGCCTTTAACCAAATCATCCGGGAAGGAAAAGCCTTCTATTGGGGTACGTCGGAATGGTCGGCCGCGGAGGTGATGCGCGCCACCGATTTTGCCCGCCGCAACAGCTTAAGACCGCCAAGCATGGAACAGGCAGAATACAACCTGCTCCATCGCCGCCGGTTTGAGGTGGAATATGCCCCCCTGTACAAAGAGCTCGGGTACGGCACCACTACCTTCAGCCCGCTCTCAGGCGGATTGCTGACCGGAAAGTACAACCAGGGTCAGATTCCCGCAGGCAGCCGGGCAGATTTGGATAAATTTGACTGGATGAAAAAGCACGTCCAGAACGAAGCGAAACTGGCCATAACCCGGCAATTAGCCCAGGTGGCTGATGACCTTGGCGTCAGCCTGGCCCAGATGTCCCTGGCATGGCTGCTGAAGAATCTCAACGTTAGCACGGTCATCACCGGCGCCAGCAAGGTCTCGCAGGTGAAAGAGAACATGAAAGCCGTAGAGATTAAAGAACAGCTCACGGATGACGTCTTGGCGCGCATCGATGAAATTATTGCCGATGCTGAATTCTAAGCGCTAATCATGTGAAACACGAACAAAGGCTGGCCAGTGATCAGGGTCAGCCTTTTTGTTTTGGTTTTAGGTATGAAAAATCACTTCAGCGCCTCTTGTTAGGTTTTCAAGCAAAATCAGGTTAAAATTAACCTGTTCCATGCAGCTCAATAGCAAAAAGGACCCAACATGCCCCCACTTCTTTACCTAATCGATGGCCATGGCCTGGCTTACCGGGCGTATTATGCCCTGACCGCAGGCGGTACCCGGGCAAACGCCTTTCAGACCAGCAGCGGTGAGCCAACGGCTGGCGTTTACGGTTTTACCAGCATCCTCCTGCGCATCTTCCAGCAGGAAAGCCCCGACTACCTGGCAGTGGTCTTTGATAAGGGCAAATCCTTCCGCCACAAAATTTATGAGGACTATAAAGGCACCCGCGCCAAGATGCCGGACGATCTGCGGGGACAGGTGGAGCGCATGCGGGAGATTGTGGACGCCTTCAACATCCCACGCCTGGAGCTGGAGAACTACGAGGCGGATGATGTGCTGGGCAGCGTGGCGCGCTGGGCTGCAGAGGAGCAGGGCCTGGGCGTCAAGATCATTACCGGTGATAAGGACTTGCTGCAGCTGGTCACCGAGCGCGTGGTGGTCAACCTGGCAGGCAGCAAGCTCTCTGACGCCAAAGACTTCTTCCCCGATGATGTGGTGGACAAACTAGGCGTGCCGCCAGAAAAAGTAGTCGATTTTAAAGCCCTGTGCGGTGACCCCTCTGACAACATCCCCGGCGTGAAGGGCATTGGCGAGAAGACAGCGGTGAAACTGCTGGCGGAATTCGGATCGCTGGAAGGCATCTATGAACACCTCGACGAGATTAGCGGCCGGGCCAGGACCGCCCTGGAAGGCGGGAAAGAATCTGCCTTTATGAGCCAAGAGCTGGCCAGGATTGTCACCGATCTGGATATGCCCCTCGACCTGGAGCAGGCGCGCATTGAACGGTTTAACCCCAAAGCAGTGGAGAACCTGTTCCGCGAGCTGGAATTCCGCAGCCTGACCGAGCAGCTCAACATCCTGGTGGGAAAAATGCACCCTGAGATGTCCCAGGTCGGGCAGATGGACCTGTTCCAACCTGCCAGTGAGGCACATGCGGTGGATACAGTCCCAGGGTCGATTAAGACCACTATCGTGGACACGCCCCAAGCCCTCAAGGCGCTGGTGGAGGCCCTCAGTGAAGCGAGTCTGATCGCCTTTGATACCGAAACAACGGACACCGATGCGATGCGGGCTGACCTGGTGGGCATTTCGCTGGCGGTTGACCCCGACCACGGCTATTACATCCCCGTGGGGCATGATACGGGCGAGCAGCTCGCTGTGGATGAGGTATTTAAAGCCCTGTCTGACCCGCTGACGGACCCCAAAATCGGCAAGGCCGGCCATAACCTGAAATATGATTATTTGGTCCTCAAACGGGCTGGGCTGGCAGTGGCGCCGCTGACCTTCGATACGATGATCGCTGAATGGCTGATCAACCCGGCTTCACGTAACCTGGGGTTGAAAAACCTGGCCTGGGTGCGCCTGGGCTACGAGATGACGCAGATTGAAGAGCTGATCGGCAAGGGCCGCGGGCAGAAGACCATGAACCAGGTGCCAATTAATGAAGCGGCCGGCTACGCGGCAGCGGATGCGGCCATTTGCCTGCGTTTGATCCCCCAGCTTGAAGAAGAACTGCACAGCCACAACGCCTACGAACTGTTTGAAACGATGGAGATGCCCTTGGTGCCAGTGTTGGCCACGATGGAAGCAACCGGTATCATGCTGGACGTGGATTTCTTTGCGGCTTTTTCCCGTGAGCTGGAGGGGAAGCTGGCTGAAATTGAGGCCAGAATTTATCAGGAAGTGGGTTACGAGTTCAATCTAAACTCCACCCAGCAGCTTTCCGAAGCCCTGTTTGATAAGCTTGGGTTGGAGCCGCCCGACCGGGCGCGCAAAACAGCCTCCGGCTATTATTCTACAGCTGCTGGCGTGCTGGAGGCGATGACCGGGCAGCATCCGGTAGTGGAATGGGTGCTGGACTACCGCGAGCTGGAAAAACTGCGCTCCACCTATGTGGACGCCCTGCCCCAGCAGATCAACCCGAACACCGGGCGGGTGCACACCTCGCTCAACCAGACAGGCACCGTCACCGGGCGGATCGCATCCTCCAACCCTAACTTGCAGAACATCCCGATCCGCACGGAGATCGGCCGCCGGGTACGCAATGGCTTTGTCGCCCAGCCGGGCTGGCAGCTGATGGCGGTGGACTATTCGCAAATTGAGCTGCGCATTGTAGCCCACATGGCGGAGGATCAAGCCATGCTGGCCGCTTTCAGGGCCGGGCAGGACATTCACGCCACCACCGCGGCCGCCGTGCACGGGGTTGACCTGGCCGAGGTCACCCCCGAGATGCGCCGGCATGCCAAAGCGATCAACTTTGGCCTGATCTACGGCATGAGCGCCTACGGGCTGACCAACGCCACCGACCTGACCCTGGCAGAAGCGGAAAACTTCATTACAACCTATTTTAAGGAATTCCCCGGTGTTGAAAGCTATCTGAAGGGCATCCGCGAGCAGGCTGCAGAGCAGGGTTATGTGGAGACGCTGCTGGGCCGCCGGCGGTACTTCCCCAACCTCAAGCAAGGTGCGCCCCATAATATCCGCCAGCGCGAAGAGCGTGAGGCGATCAATGCGCCTATCCAGGGCACGGCCGCCGATATCGTCAAAATTGCCATGCTGCGGTTGCCTGGTACGCTTGAACAAGCCGGCCTGGAGGCTAAAATGCTGCTGCAGGTGCATGACGAGCTGATCTTCGAAGTGCCGGAAGACGAATTGAGCGCAACCGCTGAACTGGTGCGGGATGTGATGGAGAATGCCTTTAAACTGGCGATCCCCATCAGCACCGAAGCCAAAGTCGGCAAGAGCTGGGGGACGCTGAAGAAGATCTGAGCGAAGGGCTCAGTTGTGCAGGTGCCGGTGATGCAGGTCGGGCCAGTGGGGATGGCTGTGCATGATGGGCTCATGGGCATGTTCATGGCTGTGCCGCAGAGGTTCGGCACTCTGATCGGCATGCTCATGGGTGTGGTGGTCACTGGGGTGTTCATGCAGATGGACATGATTAAGGGGTTGATGTTCATGTTCGTGGCCGTGGCTTTCTTTGAATAACAGGAACACCGAGACCAGGAAGATGGCAAAGGCCCCCATCTGGGCCAGGGTCAGGCTTTCACCCATGAAAAATGAAAGGATCAATCCAAAAAACGGTGCACTGGCAAAGATCAATTGTGCCCGGGTTGCCCCCAGGCGCTGGGCTGAGGTGATATAAAACAAAATTGAGAGCCCATAGGCGATGGCGCCCAGGCCGAGCGCGCCAAGAATGCTCAGCGAGTTCACCGCCAGCGTTCCCACCAGCACACCCAGGATGGTGTTGACAGTACCGGCCACAATCCCCTTCCAAAAGGTGATCTGCGCGGGAGAAATGCCGTCAATCAGGGCGGTGACGTGGTTATCAACTCCCCAGCTCAGGCATGCCAGGGCAATCAACCCGCCCGCTTTAAAACCAGCCTGGCCGCCTTCCCAGGCCAGCAGGGTGGCTGCAGCCAAAACGCCTAAACTGGCCAGCCAACCCTTAGCGGTGAGGTGGTCTTTAAAAAACAGGAAACCCAGCGCGGCCGTGGCGACCATTTCCATATTCAGCCACAGGGAAACCGAGCCGGCAGCGGCGATTCTGAGCCCGGCCATCAAGAACACCGGTCCCAAGATCCCACCGAATACGATCGAACCGGTCAGTTTGATCTGGTCCTGCCGGCGGAGCTGCCAGGGCCAATGGAATGATTTTTCCTTCAACAAAATTAGGCTGACGCCCAAAGCCGCGCCCAGGTACAACAGGCCAGCCATCTGGAAGTCGTTCAGAAAGGCTAAGAGGGGTTTTCCCAGGGGTGCTGCAGCACCAAATAATAAGGCCGCCAGAAAGGCGGTGATAAAGCTGTTTTTCTTGTGTGAGTCCATGCCAGGATTATACTTGATAGGCCTGGTGTTGAAGGTTTTTCCCCGCTGAATTACCAAATATTGGCTACACCATCACACTGGCGTGTCCGTAGATCTGCTCGCGCAAGGTTAAAATCTGGCGCCGGAAGCGGTCATCAGTTTCCATCAGGTCGTTGACCTTTTCGCAGGCGTAGATCACCGTGGTGTGATCGCGTCCGCCCACAAATTCGCCGATTTGAGGCAGGGATACGCCCCCTTCCTCGCGCAGCAGGTACATGGCCACCTGGCGCGGCAGGGCCACCTCGCGGGTACGTTCGCGGCCCAGCAGCCGTTCGTTGGAGATACCAAAGGCGGCCGAGACGGCCGTTAGCACATCCTCGGGTTTCAGGTCGGCGCCCTGGGGCAGGAAATCTGCCAGCGCATGCACTGCCAGTTCGAGCGTGAGTGGGATGCCGCTCAGGTCTGAATAGGCCAGCACCCGGTTGAGCGCGCCTTCCAGCTCGCGGATATTGGATTGCACCTTGCGGGCGATCATCTCCAGAATATCGGCCTGGACTTCGCGACCGGCGCGTTCGGCTTTTGTACGCAGGATGGCCAAACGGGTTTCGACATCGGGCGGCTGGATATCGGCCGTCAGGCCCCATTCAAAGCGGGAGCGCAAGCGCTCTTCCAGCGTTGAGAGGGCTTTAGGCGAGCGATCCGATGAGATTACCAGTTGTTTATTCTGCCCGTGCAGGGTGTTGAAGGTGTGAAAGAATTCTTCTTGTGTGGATTCTTTACCGGCGATGAACTGGATATCGTCAATCAGCAGCACATCCACCTGGCGGTATTTCTCCCTGAAGGCGGCCGTGGTATGGGTGCGGATGGCATTGATCAGGTCGTTGGTGAACTCCTCAGAAGAGACATACAGCACGTTCAGCCCGTCCGGCTGGCAGGCATTGCCGATTGCGTGCAGCAGGTGGGTTTTACCCAGCCCCACGCCCCCATACAGGAACAGGGGATTATAGGCCCGCGCCGGGCTTTCAGCCACAGCCATACAGGCGGCATGGGCCAGGCGGTTGTCGGAACCAACCACAAAATTATCGAACCGGTAGCGTCCATTGATGGTGGGGTTTTCCTGCAACTCCCGGTGGGGCGCAGGATGATGGGAGGGCGGCGCAATTGCAACCGCCGCAGGAGCGGATTGGGTCGGGTTCCACACCTTGAAGTGGGTGGTGACCGTTTGGCCTAACATGCCTGTCAGCATTCTGGTAATGGTGGCGCTCAACCGGTCTTCCAACCAGTCCCGGGCATAAGCATTCTTGACACCAATTGAAAATTGATGCGTTTGTTGATCATAGCCTAAAAAGGTGGCGCTGCTTACCCATGTGTCAAAAGCGGCCTTTGACATTTCAAGCTGAAGCTGACCTAGCGTAGCTTGCCAGGCATGTTCTGCATTCATTAATTATTCCTCTCCGGCGCATGGCTGTAATGATCTGTAGGCTTGCGCTTGCGTACTGGTAAAAAAATACCACTGTTGTCACACGTTCAGTGGCAGAAAATTTTCCACTTACACTTCATTGATCCGAACTGGTCGAGGTCACTGCTCTCCCGCATGTTTGGATGGTTACCCTAATTCTAACTGAGATTATCATGACTCTCAATAAATTAGGGTCTGATTTTGCTAAAAAAACCTGAATCTTTAAGGCAGGTCAATCTTAAAAATTATGATTTATTTGATAAGTATTAAACCGGTTAACCTGGCTCCCCCTTATGGGGGTGCGCTGTTTACAACCCCCACATATGGGGGTTAAAGCTTAATAAACGCGTGTGCTACCCACAGATGGGGGTGAGCGAATAATTATTCCTGTGGAAAATGCTCATTTGTTCGAAATTGAGACGCGCAAAATGGAATCAGGCGTTTTTATCCCGAATCATCATCCGGGCAGCCCGCCGGCCGATCTCAACGGCGAAATTGGTACCCCGGTCCCAGGGGTAGACCTGGCTCATGCTGGCAAAATACAGCCCGTTGATGGGCGTGCGGATAGCGGGGATATTTTTTGAGTGGTTTACCAGGGGCACCGGTTGGGCGTACCTGGTGCGTGAGAGCCAGGTGCGATTGACCCATGACGGATCGAAATCCGGGTTGAACCGTTTGAGCTGGGGGATGAATTTGGTTTCGAGCTCGTCGTGCGAAAGCTGGAAATATTCGTGATCGGCGGGCAGGTAGTCGCCGACGTATACGATGTGATCGCCGCCGAAATATTTCGGCGAGAGGTAATTGGTGTGTTCCACCAGCGAAAGGAAAGGGAAGCCAGCCTGCTTGGGCAGGTTATACCAGTAGTAGCCTTCCCTGGAGAGCTGTTGCTTGAGAGAAAAGACCATCACCACCGCCCCCATGCTCTTGAGCGAGAGCAGCCCTTCCAGGTAGGTTTGGGGTAACTCGGGGGCCAGCCGCGCCAGCAGCCCCGGTGAGGTGGTGACCAGGGCCTGGTCAAAGGTCTGGTCGGCCTTGCCCGCCACGGTGAGGGTCACCCCGCCTTTTGGTGCGGGTGTGATCGCCTCGACGCGTGCGCTGAGCTTGACCTCCACGCCCATCCGCCGCAGGTGATCGGCCAGCAGGTCACTGAAAGCCTGGAAGCCGCCCTCGAAGGTGCCCAGGCGGGTGGTGCGCGCGTGCAGCCGTGCCCACAGCCAGGCCATATTGACCACTTTCGCATATTCCTCGCCGAACTTGCCGATCATCAGGGGCTCCCACATCGATTCGTAGACCTGGTCACCAGCCCATTTGCGCATCCATGCGTCCACGGTGGTTTTCTCGAGGGGTTTCCAGTTCTTGGTCAGCCGCAGGTACAGCCCGACCAGGCCGAAGCGGAGCTTATTGATGCCCCAGCCCAGGCCCGGGTAGCGCAGGGCGGCCATGATCGAATCAAAGGGGTAAAACTTACCCTGGTGGTACATCACCGTTAGCGGACGGGGAAAGCGCACCTTGTCCGACCAACCCAATTCATCAATCAGGCCCAGGATATGGCGATCGGATTGGAACCAGTGGTGATAATAACGCTCCACGCTCCACGCCCAGTGGGGTTCTTTAAAGCCCGCCGCCAAACCGCCGACGGTCTCGGCGGCCTCAAAGAGGGTCACCTGCTTGCCGGCACCCGCTAGATCATAAGCGGCTGAAAGTCCGCCAATCCCCCCACCAATGATCGCAACCTTTTCCTGCTCTGTTTGCATGATGTCAGCCTTTCTCGATGCTAGACTCTGTGACCTCGGCCTGGGCTTGCATTGCCTGGACGTCCACGGTCCACTTTAACCCCTCACGAATGAAATAGACCGTTCCCAGCAGCGTGATCGGCACCCAGATGGCCACCCGCAGGATGAGGGTGTATCCCAGGGCGGTTTCAGCCGGGATGGCGAAGGCTTCCAGCACAGCCCGGCCGGCGGCGTCAAAGGTACCCAGTCCGCCCGGTGCGGCCGGGATCAGCAGGACCATGTTGACCAGGCCGTTGAGCAGCAAAAGCTGGCTGAAGGTCAGGTCCAGGTTGAGGGCGCGGCCCACGCTCCAGTACAGGCCGGTCTCCATCAGCCATACCAGGATGGAGGTCAGCATGATCATTACGGCGTCCACGGGTGAGCGCAGGCTCATCAAGCCCTCGAGGAATTTATCGGTGATGCCGATTACCGGTTCTCGAAAACGTTCCGGGATGATTTTGAGGATCATCCCGTGCAGCAGGCTTTGAGCGGGTTTGGGGAACATGGCTACAGCCACAAACACCGCCAGCCCAACCAGGAAGATCACTGCAGCCCAGGTGGCCAGGCCGCTGACCTGCGCCAGCGAGAGTCCGCCGGGCAGCCGTGCCAGCTGGCCCAGGTTGAGCAGGACAAAACCGACCACAACCACGGCATCAAAGATCTTCTCCACCACAATGGTGGCCAAACTGCCCGAGATTGAGACCTCATCCCGCCGCTTGAGCACCACCGCCCGCAGCACTTCGCCCATCCGCAGGGGGAACACGTTATTACCCATGTACCCGATCATGATGATCTGAAACAAGCTCCCAATTGAGACCCGTTTGAGGGGTTTCAGGAGATATTGCCAGCGCCAGGCCCGCACGACCATGCCCCCGAAATAAATAAGCAAACCCGGGACCAGCCACCAGATCCTGACCCCTTGCAGCGTTTGCCAGAGGTCTGCGTAATTGATCTCCCTGAAGGCCAGATATAAAAATACGGCTGAAATGGCCAATCCCAGCCAGATCAACCCGCGCCGATAGTTGGATTTCATAGTGAAAATTCTACCATGCCAGAACATTTCGGGCGTTAGACTGCACAAGCTGAAAACGCTGCTCAGGTGGGTTTATTAAAGGGCTCAAAATGGTATACTTTCAGGCATGTCACTGATCACTGCAGCCAACCTGGCCAAATCCTTTGGCCCGGAGGATATTTTTGAAGGCATCTCGCTCTCCGTCCCCCAAAAGGCGCGCATTGCCATTGTGGGCCCGAATGGCGTGGGTAAAACGACGCTGATCCGCATTTTGATCGGCCTCGATTTCCCCAATACGGGTTCGGTTCAGCACGCAAAAGACCTCTCGATTGGCTATCTCCCGCAGGAAGCCACCCTGCTCAGTGAGGGTACGCTCTGGACTCACTGCCTGGCGGTATTTGAGGACATCCTCGACATGCAAGCTGAGCTGGAGGCATGCATGGCCGCCATGTCTGACCCCCTGCAGGCAGAAAGTGCCCTGGCCAGGTATGGCGGGCTGGAACAGGCCTTTGAGCAGCGTGGCGGTTATACCTACGAAGTGCAGATCAAGCAGGTCCTTTCGGGGTTGGGGTTCGATGAACGGGATTATCACCGGCCAATCTCGCAGCTTTCGGGCGGCCAGCGCACACGTGCCCTGCTGGCCAAGCTCCTGCTGGAAAACCCCGCTGTGATGATGCTGGACGAGCCCACCAACCACCTCGATATCCAGGCTGTGGAATGGCTGGAATCCTTCTTGAAGGATTGGGAGGGCGCACTGGTGGTGGTATCCCACGACCGCTATTTCTTAGACCAGGTGGCCAGCACCATCTGGGAGATGACGCCTGCTTTAGAGGTCTACCGGGGCAATTATTCGGCGTATATGACCCAGCGTGAGGACCGTTATACCCGGCGGCTGGCAGAATATGAAGCGCAGACAGCCTTTATCGAAAAAGAGCAGGATTTTATCCGGCGCAATATCGCCGGCCAGAACACCAACCAGGCCAAGGGCCGCCAGCGGCGGCTGGAACGTCTGCTGGAGGACGCCCGCCTGGCGCCGCCCCCCAAAGCGCCGCGCCGCATGTTCATCAACCTCAAGACCCAAAGCCGCTCGGGTGACCTGGTGCTGCGCACCCACAACCTGCAGGTGGGCTACCACGATGAAGGTCAGCCCTTGTTTGACTGCCCGGACCTGACCCTGCAACGCCAGGAGTGTGCGGCCATTATCGGCCCCAACGGTGCGGGCAAAACCACTTTCCTCAAGACCATCCTGGAAAAAACGCCGCCCTACACCGGCAAGGTGCAGTTAGGCGCCAGCCTGGTAATCGGCTATTTTGCCCAGGCGCATGAGGAACTGGACCCCAATAAAACCCTCATGGCCGAGATTGAATCCGTGGCGCCCAATCTGCTTCCGGCGGAGGTGCGTCATTACCTGGCCCGCTTCCTGTTCACCGGCGATGATGTCTTCCGCAAGGTGGGCACCCTCTCGGGCGGTGAACGCGGGCGGCTGGCGCTGGCTAAACTCTCCCTCTCGGATGCCAACCTCCTGCTGCTGGATGAGCCGACCAACCATCTTGACCTGCCGACCCAGGAGGTGTTGGAATCGGTGCTGTCGAACTTCCCCGGTACGATCATGCTGGTCTCTCATGACCGCTACCTGATCGACTCCCTGGCCACGCAGATTTGGGAGGTGGACCCGCACGGGCAAAACCTGCAGGTGTTCAAAGGCTCCTACACGCAATATAAAGCGCATAAGCTCAAACTGCAGGAACGCCAAGAACAGGCTGCGCGCGAGGATCGATCGCCAACCAGGCAGGCACCATCATCGGCGTCACAACCAGCCCAGGCTAAGACGCTTTCAAAATATGAGCGCCGGGTGATCCAATCCCGGATCGGTGAGATTGAGGTGCACATTCATGAGCTTGAACGCCAACAGGCCACGCTGGCGACATCCCTGGAAAGTCCGCCCTCAGATCCGGAAGAAGTCTTGCGTCTGGGTGAGCAATATGTTGACTTGCAAAAACAGGTCGAAGCCTTGCTGGCTGAGTGGAGCGCCCTGGAAGATAAATTAGCTTCTTGATCACCGGGGTGACCCATGCGTCGCCCCGGCAATAATATGAGAATTTATTGAATTATTGACGTACTTCAAATCTCAAATTATCCAAAACCAAATTATCTTGCGTGATTCCAAACAACTTGGTTGTATCATACACGAATTGGACACAGAAGAAGGCCGCTTTGTTGTTTCGAAAACAATTCTCCTGCTTTCTCCTGTAAATGGGTCTTATTTTGTGAAATAATCTGTTCTAACCCAGAAGAGGAAATCCATGCCAGAACCGATCATTCGGGTCGAGGGCCTGACCAAGGTCTACCGGGTGCCAGAACGTGCCCCGGGTATGGCGGCTTCGATCCGCAGCCTGTTTAAACCCGCTTACACAGACATACCTGCCGTAACCGAGATCAGCTTTACCGTCCAGCTCGGCGAAATGGTCGGCTTGATTGGGCCGTGGCCTGGAGAAGTACACCAGCGCGTCCAGTTAACCTCCAGGGGGCATCTGCCCAACGCAAGTTGTCACAATTCACTTATCCATGTATGATTAATACCTACAACCGCTGTTATCCGGAGTATTAATGGCCCGCAGGATCGCCCTCTTCTTAATTTCAACCCTATTGGTCCTCACCCTGGTGCCCCAGGCTGCCGCGGTGGAGGGCCAGACGCCCCAGGTGGGCGTGCGCATCCCGGCCCAAAACGGGGTTGACTGGGAGCGGTCTGCTGGCCCGGTTGATTTTATGATCGATTATGGTGCCTTCACCTGGACGGTGATGTCCCCCAGTGCGCTGGCTGAGCTGGACCGGGCTGGCGTGGACTACCAGGCGGTGACGAACCCCTACGCCCTCACCCTGGGCGGCGAGACCTTTGATCCCCTGATATCCCCACCCCAAGCCATGCTGGATGGCGCAGCCACGGTCCCACAAAGCGGACCCGGATTGCACCTGGTGCAGTTCCACGGTCCCACAAAGTCAGCCTGGCTGGATGCGCTGGAGGCAGCCGGGCTGGAGATCGTACAGTATATTCACCCTTTCACCTACGTGGTATGGGGGGAGGGGGGCATCCTGGCCGGGCAGTCTCGGCAGGACTTTGTGCGCTGGACCGGGGATTACCTGCCTGCGTATGCGCTTCAGCCCGGGTACCGCACATTGGCGGTTTTGCCCAGCCACGTGCGCATTCTGGTTTATCCTCGGGCCGGCCTGGATGAGATCCTGAAGGAAATTATCGCCCTGGGCGGCACACACATTGCGGTGCAGTCCGGGTTGGACTCTGCATTTGACCTGGTCACCTGCGTCCTGCCGGGTGATCAGTTGCGGGCCGCCGCGGCCTTGCCGGGCGTTTATACACTCCAGCCGGTGCCAACCGACGGCGGCACCCGCGGAGAGATGAGCAACCAGGTCACCGCCGGCAATATTCTCAACGATAACCGGGCATTTCCCGGTTACCTGTCCTGGCTGGATCAGCTCGGCCTTTCGGGGCAGGGCGTGGTGATGGCCAATGTGGACAGCGGCCTTGACCAAACTCATCCCGACCTGGCCAATCGTATGCTGCCCTGCAACGGCCTAACCTGCGGGGGAGAGGCGACCAGCGGGCACGGCACCCATACCGCCGGGATCATGGCGGGCGATGGGACTTCGGGTGTGACCGACAGCCTGGGATTTTTGCGTGGACTGGGCATGGCGCCAGGCGCTGGTTTGATTGAACAGCTGTATACGCCCACCTACCAGGATCCCGGTGGTGTGCTGACCTTGATGACCGAGTCCTACCGCAACCTGGCGGTCATCTCTGGGAATAGCTGGGGGCCATCGGGTACGCCTAAGGGTTACGATGCGGATACCCGCCTGGTGGATCTTGGCGTACGCGATGCGGACCCCGACGAGCCAGGTAACCAGCCTCTGACCTATGTGCTTTCGATCATGAATGGGTATGGGGGTGTCTCAAGCCAGGGTACGCCCGATGAGGCGAAAAATGTCTTCAGTGTGGGCTCGACTGTGATGCAAAACTCGAATGGCAGCCAGAACCTGAACATCAACAACCTGTCGTTCAACACCGCCCATGGCCCGGCCCTGGACGGGCGCCACTTGCCCGACATGGTTGCACCGGGTTGCTATGTGGATTCCACCTATACCTCGACGTATGCATATAGGCTGTTGTGCGGCACCAGTATGGCCTCTCCCCATGTGAGCGGCGCAGCGGCGCTGTTTTACGAGTTCTTCAGGGGGCAATTCGGGGTAGACCCCAGCCCCGCGCTGGTCAAAGCTGCTTTTCTGCCAGTTGCCCATGACCTGGCCGGCAACCTGGACGCAGATGGCCTGGTGTTAGGCCATCCCTTTGATTCCAAACAGGGCTGGGGCAGGCTGAACCTGGATGCGGTGCTCAACCCACCGGGCGAGGTCGTCTATTTCGACCAGGACTTTATCTTCAGCGAGACCGGGCAAACCTGGTCAACCAGCATCACCCTCGATACGCCAGTGGACACACTGCGTGCTATGCTGGTCTGGACGGATGCCCCCGGGCATGGCCTGGGCGGAAGTACCCCGGCTTGGGTGAATGACCTGGACCTCTCGCTTGTCGTCAATGGACAGACTTACTATGGAAACAATTTTGGCGAAGGCGGGTTCTCAGTGCCGGGCGGGGCACCGGATGGCAGGAATAACACAGAAAAGCTCTTCCTGAGCGCCTTACCGGAGGGGACCTATACGCTGACGGTCACCGCGGCCAACATCAGCGGTGACGGTGTTCCCGGGAATGAGGATTTGACCGACCAGGATTTTGCCCTGGTGGTCTATTATGAAGGTGAGCAAATTGAACAGCCAATTTACAGACATATTTTTATTCCCTTTTTCCGCAACGATGGTGAGGAAACTCAACCGTCAATCTACCGATATATTTTTCCCCTCTTTTTCCGGTAATCATCCCCTGCCCGGGGTGGGAACCCCAAGACCGCTTAAACCGTCATATGGATATGGATATAAAACCCCTTTACATTAAAAAGTTCGCCCTGATCAACCCTGCCTGGCGGGTGTTGATCCTGGTGAGCTTGATCATACTGGTGGGCTGCAATTTTCCCCAGCCCTTCCCCTCTGAGGAAGCAGACCCTGCCCTTCGCCTGACCGAAGTGGCGGGCATTCTCAACCCCGACAACCCGGGCACGCCAACGCCGCAGCCATTACCTACCGCAGGCGTCACCGGCGTCACCCCGCCCCCCAGCCCCCTTGAGCAGGTGGATGGTTTTTTGATCTATACGATCCAGCAAGGGGATACCCTCGCGGCACTGGCCAAGCGCTTTGGGGTTGATGCGGTAGAGTTACAGTCTGAGATCCCGCTTTCGCCTGTTGGACTACTGCCGGTCGGATTGGGGGTCCAGATCCCGGATATGCTTGAAGGCATTTTGCCCTTTGCTGATCCCATCCTGCCAGATAGCGAGCTAATCTACGGGCCGTCGGTGGGCAGTTTTGACGCGGCAGAGGAAGCCCGCCGCGCCGGCGGCTTTCTGGCGGGGTATAGCGAGCTGGTCAGGGGTGAGTGGATGACCGGCCCGGAAATTGTTCAGCGAGTGGCACTGGATACCAGCACCAACCCGCGCTTGCTGCTGGCCTTTCTGGAGTATCGTTCGGGCTGGGTATACGGGCATCCCCCTAATGCCGAAACCGACCGCTTTCCGATCGGATACGGGGCAGCGGATACAGGCCTCTATAACGAGTTGATGATCAGCGCCAG
>JBLRWR010000012.1:0-23203 GCA_047921135.1 Candidatus Brevefilum sp. | reverse complement strand
GTATTAAGAACAGCCAGTTATTATACCGCATGCATAATTGCGGGTCAAACCATACACAGCGGCTATTCCCAAATGGATAGATTTTATCAGAAGGCGAACAAACCTCAAGCCTTTGCTGCAACGCCTACTTCGTTCTCTGGCTCAATTTGGCCCGTCAGCGCGCCCCCAGCCGGATGGTGCGCCATCAGCCTGACCGATGATATCTTGTTCCATAGATCCTTCTCCGCAAGGCTATAAACCTTGACGTAATTATCCGTCAGCCCAGATAAATGCCACAGACCGTCTTCAGCTTGCTCACTCGATTCCCACAATACCGTTAAAGTCCGCCCAATCCATCTGTCCCGATAGCGCTCACCGCCCACCCTGAACACATCCTGCAAAGCGGCATTACGCGCTTTTGCTACTTGCCGGGGTACCTGTTCGTCCATTTTAAAGGCAGGGGTCCCCGGCCGGGGGGAATAGGTAAACACATGCCCGCCAGAAAAACCAATGCGGCTCAGGATCGCTTTTGTCGCCTCAAAATCAGCCACGCGCTCACCGGGGAAGCCCGTGATCACATCCGTGGTGATGGCAACAGCGGGGATAATCTGCCGAATCGTATCCATTAAGGCCTGATAGGCACTAATCGTAATCGGCCGGCCCATCTTCCTTAATACCCGGTCGCTTCCCGATTGCAAAGGGATGTGTAAATGACCGCACAATCGCAGGTCCTGCCAGAGGGATAACATGCTCAGGTCAAAATCCCAGGGCTCTATCGAAGATAGCCGCACTCGCTGGAGGCGCGCATGCCCCAAAACAGCCTTGATTAAGTCTTTTAAGCCTTGCGGCGCATTGAAGTCCCGCCCCCAGGCACCCAGCTGCACACCAGTAAGCACGATTTCAACGGAGCCGCCATCCAGCGCAGCCTGGATATCTTTCTGGATCATCTCAACAGGCCGAGATCGGGAAATCCCGCGGGCCACACGGGTCAGGCAATATGTACAATGGTTATCGCATCCTTCCTGAACACGAATGAAGGCGCGTGTCCTGGCCCGGTCACCCGGTAAGGGGTCACGACGAAGCGCTAACGCGTCGATTTCTTCCTGGGGCAAACTGAATAAATCAGCGACGAGATGGTCCTTATCTGCGTTGACCACCACTTGGGTCACCCCAGTCAGCTCACGGGCCGCGTCGGGCTCAATCGTCGCCCAGCAGCCCGTGGCGATCACGGACCGTGCACCCTCACGCGCTGACCGCCGCAAATGTTTGCGGGAATCCGCCGCTGCTTTAACCGTCACGGCACAGGTATTGATGATGGCAAGATCTGCATCATGCGGTTCAGGGACGATTTCATGCCCTAAGGCTCTAAAAAGATTGGCAAACCCTTCGATCTCGCTCTGATTCAACCGGCAGCCGATCATATCTAAAAAGATTTTCATTACGCTTAAGGTTTCACCACAATGAAGTGTTCAAAAAGGATATCCACGCCAGGATGAGCCAAATTTCCAGCGATCAGGCCCACATCCCCATGGGTAAAGGTCGCATCATTGACCAGTAAAAGCCCCACCTCGTTCACAAACAGCGCCAGTTGATCGCCTTCACAGATCGCCAAAATTTCATTGGCTTGGCCCCCGCGCTGGATGGCTTCACTAAAACCCATTTGGTCTAAGCCCAGCAGGTGAGACACGCCCGCCTGCTTTTTGATGATCCCGTAATACCCATCCGAGCTGATCACCAGCCCATAATAATTCTCCGCATCCTGGTAACGGCACAAAACACCCCATAAGTTGTCACCCGGCCCAGCCACTTGCCTTGCCCGCGTGTAGATGTGTGTATTGGCAAAATTCAATCCCGGCACGCTCCATACCTGGAAATTCGGTACATCCACCCACAACCTGAACCCGTCCTGTTCGTAGCCAATGTAACTTAACCGGTCTTGATGGGTCCGCCATCCCCCCGTCTGGCGAGAGAAATCATCCGCAAACAGGATCGGTGCATCGCTCACCCAGGGCAGCCTATCCGCAGCCATATTCTCAGCCGTGCACCCCGCCAACATTAGTGCAATACAGGATAAGAGCCAAAACATGAAACTTCTCACCATTACGGATCACCACTCCATTTTTCCAAGTATACACAGCATCGGCATCTTCACTCCATACAACAAGCCAACTGCCAAGATTGAGTACCCTTTGTCTGCAATCGTTGATCACATCCTCAAAGATTATAACCCAAGCGAGGGTTTGTAAGATAGCCCATCAAAAGACAGGTAGCCATCCTAAATATCAACCGGTGAGACAAAAAAGGGCTGCCATCTAATAAGAAGCAGCCCCTTCACAACGAGGTGGGTGTTAACAGCTTAACGCTGCAATGGGTTGTTAAGAAAAGTGTCGGAGAATTCTATATTCAACCACACGTCGCCTCGTCACGTGACGTTAAATCAAGCCCTGGTTGAGCGTCTGTGCTGGCTTTCGTCGTTTGATCGTTCCAGGATAATTTAACGCACAACCCCGCCGTGCCGTGTGCCGCTGAGTTTTGAACCTGCATTCGCAGGTTCGTCGTACCCGCCAGATTCGCCTTGACCATAGGTCTATCGCGGCACTGAACGGAGGTTCGACGCTTGTAAAGGGTGTTGGCCCAAAACTGGTATGCTGCATCACGAACACAGCAGGGCAATTAACTTATACCATACTTCCATAACGTTGAATAGATAATTAATGTTAATATTCAGCCCGCCAAATGCAGACCACAATCAACATTTTTAGAATTATGGTAATCTTTAACTGGTTCTTACCGTAAATAAAAGGAATGATCAACCGTGCGTCTCTTTGTGGCTATCGATTTCTCCCAGGATATGCTTTTAAGAATTGAGCAGATCGTTTCCTATTTTAAAACGAAAACGCCGGCCCCTGCTCTGAAATGGGTAGAAACCAAACACCTGCACCTAACCATAAAGTTCATCGGAGAAATCGGGGAAAACAAACTCGAGCCAATTGAAGAAAGCCTGGTCAACACCCTCGCGGGCCAATCGGCATTTGACATTGAGGTGGGCGGGTTGGGCATGTACCCGCACAAAGAAAACCCCCGGGTGATCTGGCTGGGAATCGCTGGCGGGGAACCCCTGGTCAGGATGCACACCCAGCTGGATCAACACCTGGCATCCCTGGATGTCAAACCAGAAGGCCGGTCCTTCTCACCCCACCTGACCATCGCCAGGGTGCGCAGACAGGCCGACCAGGCCACAGTCAAATCCATCGGCCAAACCTTATCCCAGTTCAACGTTGATCCCCTGGGAACTGTTACCATTGACCGGGTACAGCTCTATCAAAGCGTGCTGACCCCCTCGGGACCAATTTACACAACCCTGCTGTCAATTCCCCTGAATAAAGTATAATTTAAGCATAAATCTAAACTAGTAATGTGAGGTGAAACCTGGAATCAATATCATTAGCAAGAGAAATTGCCAACTTTCTCGAGAACAAGAAGGGGGAAGACATTCTCGTTTTGGATATCAAAGAAATTGCATCATTTACAGATTATTTCGTGATCGTCAGCGGGACCAGCAGCCGTATGCTGCAAAGCCTATCCAGTAGCCTGGCCCGAGATGTAAAAACCAAATTCCACAAAACAGCCCTGCCCCAAGGACGGTCAGATTCGGGTTGGATTGTGCTGGATTATGGTGATGTGGTCGTGCATTTGCTCTCCCCTGAACAACGTGATTACTACCGGCTGGAAGAGTTGTGGTCTGAAGGTAACATCATCCTGCGCCTGATTTAAGGCGCACTCGTACGGATAAACCTTGCGCGCCTAAATCCAGGCTGTGCACAGACCCTTTTCACAACGGTGAATCAATTAAGATCAACCGTAAACCAAAAGCTGCCCGGCAAAATACAGGCAGCTTTTTACGTATTCATACAAAATAATTAAATATGGATCAGGCTCATCGCAGGATCAGCAAGAACTAAAAAGGTTGGCTATGTCCCTCAAGCCCTGACTGCAGCCAGCACCTCCTGGCTGTGATCGGTGGGCTTCACCTTTTCAAACACCTCTTTGATCACACCATCAGGGCCAATGATAAAGGTCGTCCGGTATACGCCTTCATATTCTCGCCCAGCCATCTTCTTGGGTCCCCACACGCCAAACGCCTCGCAAACACTGTGGTCTGGGTCCGACAGCAGGATAAACGGTAGCTCAAATTTCGAGATGAATTTCGAGTGGGATTTCTCGCTATCCGGGCTGATGCCAATCACCTCAACGCCAGCTTCGCGAAAGTCGGCGTAGGCATCTCTAAAAGAACAGGCTTCTGTGGTGCAGCCGGGTGTATTATCACGGGGATAAAAATAGACCACGATGGTTTGGCCTTGATAATCAGATAATTGATGCAGTTCACCCTCGTTATCCGTCAGTGCAAATTCAGGTGCTTTTTCACCAGCTTTCAGTACCATTCTCAGACTCCTTATGTTCAATCGTTAGTTTCAAGTATTGTTTATATTTTAAGATTTTTTCAGTCATTTCTTTTGTTTTGTACAGGGTTTAACGGACCCAAAAAGCAAAACCGATCAGGTAAACGGGGATCAACAACACACAAGCCGCCGCAAATCGCATCACCCGCCACAGCGGTTTCATCCCGCGCCGTACGCGCTCCATCAGCCAGATTTCGAGCAAACCAATCGGCAGAGTTAAAAAGACCGGCCAGATAATAAACCAGTGCACGCCCAGCACGCCAATCAGGGCAAACAAGAAATAAGTCAGCAGGATCAATGCATTATGGTAAAACATCGCGCGCTCCCACCCCAGGCGCGTGACAAATGTTTCAAGCTCAATTTGCTGATCCCGGCCAAAGCTTTCCAGCAAGGTGAGGATGCGATTTGCCAGGTAAGCCGGTACCAGGCTGATCACTACCATGGTTAGGTAGCGGTGCAGTTCGTTGGATTGCAAAAAATACGCCATGGCGGGGGGAAAGGCTACATATAACAGCACTTCAATCAATAACGCATAGGATCGCAATAGACCCGCCACCTGTGAGAAATAATACGTCCCACCCACAGCCAGCAAAGCCGTCAACAAAACCACCAGGCCCGACCACATTACCCCCAGCTGCATCCAGTTAACCAAAAACGTGGTAGCTACAGTAAGAAATGTTGCAGCTATCGCAGCAATAATGATCCGGGCTTGCTTGGCCCTCCTGGTATCCATGCCCTCTGGCCAATTTCTTGGCTGGTTCAGGTGCTGCAGCAAGCACAATAATTCAATACTTAAAGTCAACAAGATCAGAAAAATCCCACCCTGGATGAAAACTGACCAACTTTTGATCTCTCGCAAATACTGAACCAGCCCGCCGCCCATCAGATAGGTCATCAACAGGCTGATCAACCGCAAGGGCTTGAGCGATTTTGTGAGCGTTCTAAAGATCATACATACTCCCGTATCCACAGGCGCTTGAAAACCAATCCTTTATTATCATACTCGATCAGCATGGGTTAATCACACCCTCCTGGCACCTTTCCCCTGGGGAAGGGAAAGGGCCTGGGAATGGGGTCTGGTCACCCACGAACAACAAATTTCCAGGAATTTCCCTCACACAGTGCAATTTTCCTGACCTAAGAAGTGAACCCCCCACCCACAGGATTATTCCTTGGAAATCTTGCCATGAAGAACGACAACATCATCTCTCTGGAAAAGATTTGTACCCAATCAAATGGTATAATGGGAATTAGATCAACGAAAATCAAGCCGCCTATGCGAAAACATTTTTGGCTCGCCACCCCCTTCATCCTTACCTTTGCGTTGCTGTTATTTTTTACAGTGTATGCTTCTCGCGCGTCTCAGGACGGGTTGGCCTTGATCGAGCCAGCCCAATGCCCAGAGAGCGGTTGCGCGCCTGGACAGCGCCTGAATTTCAGTGTCCAATTCACCGTTTCAAACCTCAAACCCAATCCGAATACCCAGCTGTGCATCTATGCGCCTGAGTATGGGCAGGATGATGACGACGGCCCCTGGGCAGATTTTTCAACAGGATGGATCTCAGAGACCGGTTTGGTTTCCGGTCAAACCTATACCCCAGGCCAGGTGAACTCAATTTGTACCGACAATGCAGAAGAAGATGAAACATGGCTGGCAGGGGCATACGCCTCACTGATCACCGAACCCACTGACGAACTCGAGTTCGCTCTGCACATTCACCCCGAAGCTGAGGTGGATGGCAATGTACGCGTGAAGATCCTGGAACCAGACCTGATCAACAACACCTGGGTCGAAACCAGCACTTTCAACCTACCCATCGAACTGGCACAACTTGACCCAACCGTTTACGTTGCTAATACTCCAGAGACATGCGACAAATTCACCCCCTGTTACGTCAACTCAGGGGATGATCTCCCGGAAGGCCTGGGTACCGGTTTGCGGGATGCGGTGATGTCCGTCGAAACGGATGGCGAAATCCTCATCCTTGAAGACTATGTGATCAAAGACCATACCGTACTGATTGACAAAAACGTCCACCTGCGGGGACACACGCACGCCTTGATCACGTATATCGGTACACAATGCGATGACCCCATGCTCACCATCACCCAGGGCGGCACCATTTCAGAATTAACCATCAACGATGGCAATTGCTTCAGCCCATCACGCACCTTGCTGGAGGTTGATAGCGCGCTTCCTGTCCAGATTGAGCACAATACCCTCGCCTTTGGCAATAATGCCATTTTTATTACAGACAGTTTCGGCGATATAACCGTAGCATTCAACCACATTATCAACAATAATAACTACGCAGTCCTGCGCGACGATGGCAACCGCACCGGTCAGGTTAATATTTATGCCAACAACATCATCAACAACAAAACAGGCTACCAGGTGGATTGCAGCACACATGGAACAGCCAATCATAATTTTTGGGGCGCCGGTCAATCGGCAACCGCCAATGCTGGGAATTGCGCCGTAACCAATGGCAAACGCCTGGGTGCGTTGATCCAACTGGCGTTGGATCGCCCGGGAGTCCAGGCCCAGCGATTGCCCGTAACCACCAGCATGTCCTATGCCTTTGACGGGAAAATCGGTGCACAGCGCACCACGGGCAGCGATTTTGACCTGATCATCGTCAACCACGGGCAGGGTACCACCTCCAACATCCCCTTCTACCAGGTGGGGACAACGGATGTCCAGCCCTGTTCAAATTTTTATGATATCTTCCTGGCCGATGATGCAGCGGCAACCAACCTCACCCTGGCCCTCCGCTACGACCTGAACAGCAACTGTATCAGCCTGGTTGAATCCAGCGATTATTGTGGCAGCAACGACCCCACAAAATACCCCCTCTTGTGGTATGACCCAGCCACCTGGGCAACCGATGGATGGGACCGGGTTGGGCAAAATCCGCAAGGGCCAGGCGCCGGTGGTGCATCAGGACAGGAAACCACCTGCCATCTTAATGCCAAAGAGATTCGGGTCGTAATCGACAATACCGGACGGCCAAGCATCTCCAGTGATTTAAACTACACACCTTTCGTAGTCGGGTTGCCCTTCAACGATGGGATCATCCTGACCCAATTTACAGCTCAATTTGATGGCACCAAAAACCAACTGAGGTGGGACACCAGCCGTGAAGTCAATGTGCGGGGCTTCTACGTACTTCGCTCAGAAACGAGCACCGGGCCTTACGCCCGCATCTCCAACCAGATCACAGCCATCGGCGATACCTACATCGGCGGAATCTACCAATACATCGATGATACGATCGTTTTTGCTAAAACCTATTATTACAAAATCGAGGTGATCGATATCAACGGCGCATCGATTGCCACCCATGGGCCAGTCAGCGTCCTGACGGCCACTGCCACACCCACAGCGACCATGACCTTTACACCTACATCCACCCCAACAAGGACAGGGACGCCCACACCCACACGCACGCCCTTCTTCTACCGGTCACCGACGCCATTCTACCGCTATGCAACACCGACGCCTTTCTTCCAGCCCAGAACAGCAACACCCGTTGGTGGGCCCACACAGGTCCGCACATTCGGCCCCACTATCGAAGGCACAGATGATGGTTTTGGATATCCAATTGATGATGATGATTTCGATTTTGACGATGGTTACCCGGAACCGGACTTTGAACGAACCGAGCAATGGCAGGGTTATCCACCCGGAGAGGGTTATCCACAGCCAGAATCACCGGACCCCACATCGCCATACCCGGCCCCAGATTCCGACACAGAAGACCCCACTACTGAAACACCAACCACTGGCGGCCTAGAAGGGGAAGAACTTCCCATGCAGGCTGTCCGCTGGATATTTATCATCGTTGGTGCCGCCGGCGGATTAAGCTTGTTAGGTGCAATTAGCGTCTTTTTGGCAAAATCCCGCTTTTCATAATAAATCCAAACTAAAGCCACGCACAGGGCCTCAATACCTGTATCAGCATACCTTTGTTGCTGTAAATAATCCCCAGAAATTGTCCCCCGCCAATTAACAGACAATATCACAAGCGTATACCGGGTTGTTGCCCCAAAAGGACATTAAACAGCGATTTTTTGACTTTTATCTCGAGATGTGCTATTCTTTGCAGGCATTAAATTTTTCAAATCAGGATTGGATACATGCTTCGCGAACGCATATCTGAAAACGTTTATTGGTTTCAAAGTGAAACATATGCGCAAGTCTCAGCCGGGGTGATTGCCGGGCCGAAATGGGCTGTGGTGGTAGATACGCTCATGCCGCAAGAAAGCCTGGCGATGCGCGAATATATTGAGCAAAAGCTCAAATTATCCGTTCGCTATGTCATTAACACCCATCATCATGCCGACCACTGCTGGGGAAATTGTTTCTTCCCTGGCGCAACTATCATCGGCCATGAGCTGTGCAGAAAAATGCTTAACGACCGGGCGCCTTCTGCCCTCGAGGTCGCTCGCCAGGACAATCCCCTATACAGGCAGCTCAATATCATCCCGCCGCAAATCACCTTTCAGCAAGGCATCTTACGCCTGCGGGTTGGAAAAAAACACCTGCAGATGATGCCCACACCAGGGCATTCCGTGGATGGGATCTCGGTTCTGGTCGAGGAAGACCGCATCTTATTCACCGGAGACGCATTCATGCCCATCCCTTTTATCGTCGAAGGGAACCTTAATCAATATATTGCGACGGTGGAGAAATTCGTCGACATGGGCCTGGAAAACATCATCCAGGGTCACGGCGAAATCATCTTGCGGGGTGAAATCGAAGATAAAGTAAAAGACAATATCACCTATCTAAAAGCGATTCAAAAAGCGGTCAATACCGCCATTCGCCGGAAAAACCCCCTCGAGGTTTTGGATAGTATTGGGGTCGAGGCCTGCGGAAAAAGCCGCATCCTCTTAGGCGGTTTGGCCAGTGAGCTTCACCGGCGCAACTTACGCGCCCTCTATTACCAAACTCTAGACGCCAACCCAAACCCCGAATAAAATCACGCCCAAATCACGCTGATCAACAACACCAACCCCATCATCATGGCAGGTTCACTCCAAAATGCCCATGATGTGCGCGCTTCTTTGATCGCGGTGACAATACTGGTGAGTGTGTATGCGATTCCCACCAGCAACAGCCCCAGCCGGGTCGGGTTCAGTGGCAAATAGTGAAAACCAACCACAATCTCTGACAGGATCAAACTGATCACTATTGCCCACAGCGTGTGCAGTTTCCCCAAACGCAAAAACAAAGCCCGCGAGGTCACCATCAACGCACCAACACCCAACAGCGGCAAGCGAATGTACAGTCGGGCCCCGGCTGAAAACACGGCAATCGCCAGCAGCAGGTAAAGCACAAAAGATAGTGCAGTCAAACCAATTATCGCCAGCGGATTAAACTCGTCCTTGGCAGCGGCCACATTGTATTCGGCGATGAAGACCGCGAACAACAGCAAGCTGCCCAGAATGTACACCACCCACCATAAAAGACTGCCCGCAAAAGCGTTCAGAGCCACGCCGATCACCAATGCGGTCATCACCGGGACAATCCAATGCCGGATATAAGCCCACCGGTTTTTAACACGAGGTTCTCCAGGATATGAATGGATCAACCAATCCATGCCAGCCGCAGCCAACAGCACTGAAAACGCAATTACAAAGATACTAAAATCCAGAACAACATCAATGAGAATACCAAAAAGCGAAAACGAAAGGCTTTGTTCGGGAAAGGATATCAGCTGGGTAAGCGCAAAGGCCAGCATTATGGTGGCTGTCACAATGGAAAGCCGCTCAAGGTTTGGCGATGACGATCTGTTTTGCATGTCTCCATTTTACCATGCAGGCTGAACCCAGGGTCAACCCAGCTCAGATCATCATGATTCAGTTAGAAATTAATTAAATGAAGGGAAATCTACCCAATGGGTGAAATAAAGGCCATTTTCATAGCATAATTCAGCCGGGTGTGGTAAAATTATTATTTGTATGAACACAAGTTCTGATTCAAGATTCAAGCAACCCAGCATCATCCAGGCGCTCAAGTTGGGGTTTAATACCATTGCCAACAAGCCGGATTTGATCCTCATCCCAATCGCACTTGATTTATTCCTGTGGTTTGGACCTGCCTGGCGTATTGACCGCTTATTTGCCCCTTTTGTCCAGCGCATCACGCAACTGCCCGGTGCGGGCACCAATGATCTGCTGCCAATGTTAGAGAACTACCAGCAGGTTTTGCGAGAGATCCTGACGGATTTCAATCTGGCTGTCTCCTTACGCACGCTGCCCATTGGCGTACCCAGCCTGATGGTGTCAAAACCATCATTTCTGAACCCGATCGGCCATCCGCCGACCTTTAGCCTTAGTTCCAGCATCCAATTCATTGGCATGTGGCTCCTATTTCTGCTCTTCGGTTATTTTTTGGGCAGTGTTTATTTCCAAAATATCTCCAAACAAATCATTGGGCACGATCAAACCAAATTTAAAACGCTGGTAAAATCCTTCTCTCAAATTGTCCTGATGCCGGTGCTGCTGATCATCATCATGGTGATCTTATCCATCCCCCTGTTCCTGCTGATCACGCTGATTTCACTAATCAGCCCGGGGATCAGTCAATTTATTCTCACCCTCGCCCTTGTATTTATCCTGTGGGCTGTCATGCCCCTCATCTTTACACCCCATGGAATCTTTCTTTACAAACAAAATTTACTGGCAGCCATGATCACCAGTATCAAAGTGGTGCGCATCTCCATGGGGAAAACGATTTGGTTCCTCTTATTCTCGTACCTGGTGGTTGAGGGTCTCAACTACTTGTGGCGGTCACCCCATGTCGATAATTGGTTCCTGATGATTGGCATTCTCGGACATGCCTTTATCGTCTCCGCGGTCATTGCTGCCTCCTTCCACTACTTCATCGATGCGACCAAATTCTCACAATCGGTGATCAACCAGAGTCTCAGGGCACAATAAGCCCCGCTAACGAATAAACCATTAATCTTGGAGTAATCGCTTGACTAAACAACCTCTTTCTTACAATGCGAATGATATTCAAGTCCTGGAAGGACTTGAGGCAGTCCGCCGCCGTCCCGGTATGTATGTGGGTGGTACGGATATCAAAGCTCTGCACCACCTGATCTATGAGGTGGTCGATAATTCCATCGACGAAGCCCTGGCTGGCTCTTGTGATTCAATTTCCGTCATCATTAATGAAGATGAAAGCGTCACAGTGATCGATAATGGGCGCGGTATCCCGGTCGATATTCACCCCGAAAGAAAAGTATCCGCCCTGGAAGTCGTCATGACGACCCTGCATGCTGGCGGAAAGTTCAGCGGCACCAGTTACAAGGTGTCTGGCGGCTTACACGGCGTCGGCGTCTCAGCTGTGAACGCTCTTTCAGAGTGGTGTGAGGTTGAAGTCTACCGTGATGGAAAAATCCATTTCCAGCGTTACGAAAAAGGCATCCCCCAGGCGCCTGTAAAGGTTGTAGGCAAAGTTCCCAAAACGCAAACTGGCACCACAACCACCTTTAAATACGACCCCACCATCTTCACCGGTGACGTCGCCTATAAATTTGAAACCCTGGCACAACGCTTTCGGGAGATGGCCTTCATCACCCGCGCGGTGACCATCAGTTTAGCGGATAAGCGCACCGACACCGAGTTCACTTACTATTTTGAGGGCGGCATCTCCTCCTTTGTCAAATATCTCAATCGCAACCGGGATACGCTCCATGATGTCTTTTATGTTGAGAAAGAAATTGACGATATCGGGGTTGAAGTTGCCATTCAATACACGGACGCTTATTCTGAATCGGTGTATGCCTTTGCCAACACCATCAACACCATTGACGGCGGCACCCATCTGACCGGTTTGCGCATTGCACTGACCCGCTCCATCAATGATTATGCGCGCAAAAACAACCTTCTCAAGGATTCCGATCCCAACTTTTCAGGTGATGACACCCGCGAAGGCCTGACCGCCATTGTCAGCATCAAACACCCCGACCCGCAATTTGAAAGCCAGACCAAGGTCAAGCTGATGAACGCAGAGGTTCAGACCTACGTCCAGCAGGTGACCAGCGACAGCTTTACCGAATTCCTTGAGCATAATTCCTCCGTTGCCAGGAAGATCATCCAAAAATGTCTTACCTCTGCCCGCGCCAGGGACGCAGCCCGCAAAGCGCGTGACCTCGTCATCCGCAAATCCGCCTTGGAGAGCATGACCCTGCCAGGCAAGCTGGCCGATTGCTCAGAACGCGACCCCCAGCGCACCGAACTCTACATCGTCGAGGGTGACTCCGCCGGTGGCTCGGCCAAACAGGGCCGAGACCGTCACTTCCAGGCCATCCTGCCCTTGCGCGGCAAGATCCTCAACACCGAGCGAGCACGGCTGGATAAAATTCTCACCAACCGGGAGGTTAAAGCCCTCATCTCCGCCCTGGG
Organism: Candidatus Brevefilum sp.; assembly: GCA_047921135.1. Lineage (GTDB taxonomy): Bacteria > Chloroflexota > Anaerolineae > Anaerolineales > Anaerolineaceae > Brevifilum. The sequence goes on along the minus strand of JBLRWR010000012.1, from coordinate 10,343 downwards.
CACCGGCATCGGCGATGGCTTCTCGCTGGATGGGCTGCGTTATGGTCGCGTGGTCATCATGACCGATGCCGACGTCGACGGCGCACACATCCGCACCCTCCTGCTGACCTTTTTCTTCCGCTACATGCAGCCCCTGATCGAAAGCGGACATTTATACATCGCCCAACCGCCGCTGTATCTGATCTCGCACGGGAAAGAGAAAGATTACGTCTACTCAGAAGCCGAGCGCGAAATCCTTATCAAGAAAATTACGGCCAATGGCGGCCGCTACTCCCTGCAGCGCTACAAGGGTCTGGGTGAAATGAACCCCGAGCAGCTCTGGGAGACCACCATGAACCCGGAAAACCGTACTTTGCTGTGCGTCAACATCGAAGATGCAGCCGAAGCGGACCGCACCTTTGATATGTTGATGGGCTCAAAAGTGCCGCCGCGCCGCCGCTTCATTCAAACCCATGCTAAAAATGTTCGCAATTTGGATGTATAAAAATAATTGAGTTAAACCAACGAGGTCGATCTTGGATTAAGATCGACCTCGTTTTTCTTAATTGTTGTGAGAAGTTCATTTTCAAACACAACAGTTAAAAGAATCGGGCGACGGAAGCGTCGCCCGATCTTGATACATTTATATTTAACTGAGGGTGTTCATGCCCTCACAGTCGTTCAAAGGTGAAGGTCTACCGCCTGGACAACTGGTAATACAAATCATTCCAGCGCAATTGTTTTTTGAACTCAGAGAGGCGGGTATGCTCGTCAATCAACAGGAATTCAATCCCTGCCATCTCTGCGTAGTCCTCCATATGCTCATAGGTGAGGTCATAGCTGAAACTGGTGTGATGAGCCCCGCCCGCATAGATCCATGCGGCTGCTGCCGTCTTTAATGCCGGCCGGGGTGACCAAAATGCCCGCGCCACCGGCAGCTTTGGCAGGGGGGCATCCGTTGGCGTAACATCCACCTCGTTAACGATCAGCCGAAAGCGTGCGTCAATCTGCACCAATGAAGCCGCGATCGCTGGGCCTGTATAGGCGTTAAAGATCAACCGAGCCGGGTCTGCCTTCCCGCCGATGGAGAGCGGCAGGATTTCAAGGGTGGGCTGATCCGCAGCAATAGAAGAACAAACTTCAAGCATGTGAGCGCCCAGCACTTTATTCCCCGAGGGGCTGAAGTGATAGGTGTAATCCTCCATGAAACTGGTCCCCTTAGGCATCCCGGCGCTCATCACCTTCATCGTGCGCACAAGAGCAGAGGTTTTCCAATCGCCCTCTGCGCCAAACCCATACCCTTCTGCCATCAAGCGCTGGACGGCGAGCCCGGGTAATTGTGCCAGTCCATACAAGTTTTCAAAGGTGGTTGTGAAGGCTTTGAATTTTCCATCCTCCAGAAAATCCCGCATCCCAGCTTCGATGCGAGCTGCTTCCCTCAGTGATCCCCGTTGCTCTCCATCTTCCTGCACTTCAGGCGAGAGGTGATAGTTCGCTTCATAATCCTGCAGCAGTTGGTCGATCTCTGTGTCTGTCACCTGGTCAACATAAGCCACCAGGTCACCAATCCCAAACCCATGAACGCTGTACCCCAGCTGGATTTGCGCCTCAACTTTGTCCCCTTCGGTCACAGCCACGTCGCGCATATTGTCCCCAAAACGCGCCACCCGGAGGTCCTGCGAGTCTTGCCAACCGCAGGCTGCCTGCGCCCATGCGCCCAGGCTGCTTTGGACTGTTTTGTCCTGCCAGTGGCCCACCACAACCTTGCGGTTCAACCCCATCCGTGTGCACATAAATCCGAATTCCCGGTCACCATGCGCAGATTGGTTCAAATTCATAAAATCCATATCGATCTCTGCCCACGGGATCTCTCGGTTGAACTGGGTATGCAGGTGCACAAAAGGTTTCCGCAAACGGCTCAACCCCGCAATCCACATCTTTGCGGGCGAAAACGTGTGCATCCATGTGATCAAACCCACACAATTCTCGGTTGAGTTTGCATCCAAACACAGGTTTAGTATTGATTCTTGGGTCGTCAGCACGGGTTTGTATACCACCCTCACAGGAATGGCCTCTGAACTGTCGAACGCGTCCACCATTTTCTGGGCGTGTTCAGCAACCTGCGCCAGCGTTCCCTCCCCATACAAATGCTGACTGCCAGTGATAAACCAGACTTCCAGTTGTTTAAGATCGATCATTTAATTATCTCCAATGATTAAGTTAATTTTTGCCCGTAGTAGGCGTCTGTACCGTGTTTACGTAAATAATGTTTATCGAGCAATGCCTGCTGCATGCTCTCGATACTAGGCTCGAGCATTTGGGTATGGTAATTCATCATAGCAACTTCTTCCAGCACCACCGCATTATGGACTGCATCCGAGGGATCTTTTCCCCAGGCAAACGGGCCATGACTATGCACCAATACGGCGGGCATGTGATTGGGGTCAATCTTCTCAAACGTTTCAACGATCACCAAGCCGGTCTCTTTTTCGTATTCACCTTTAATTTCTTCTTCACGCATTCGCCTAGTACAGGGGATTTCGCCATAGAAATAATCAGCATGGGTGGTACCAAGGGGCATCAAGCCCCTGCCCGCCTGCGCGAAAATTGTCGCCCAGCGGCTATGCGTGTGAACAACCCCGCCAATTTTTGGAAAGGAGCGATACAATGCCAAATGCGTCGCCGTATCAGAAGAAGGCGCCAGTCCCGATGCGAGCACTGCACCTGTCTCCAGCTTAACAACCACCATTTTCTCAGCAGTTAATGCTTCATATGGCACACCAGAGGGTTTAATGACCATTAATCCGTCCTGCCGGTCAACCCCAGACACATTCCCCCAGGTGAAGGTCACCAGGCCAAATTCAGGCAAGGCCAGGTTGGCTTTCAAGACGTCTTCCTTCAATTGATCAATCCTATTCACGCAGCACCTCACCGGCAATCCGCTCAATCTTAATGCCTTTCTTGTAGCGCTCCATAAATTCTTCAAAGCCTGCCACATCCAAGGGTTCAGGTAAAATCGTAGTTCCCCCATCCTCACCAAACACCGCTTTAGAAAGAAATTGGTCCAGGGAATTAAAATTTTCCTTTTGGTGTAAATATGAAGCCAATAAAGCCATCCCCCAAGCGCCACCCTCACCGGCGGTTTCCATCACAGAAACAGGGACCTTCATCGCTGCGGCCATGACCCGTTGACCAACTGCTTCCGTCTTAAAAAAGCCGCCATGACCCAAAACCTTTTCGATCGTCACCTGTTCTTTTTCAAACAAGATGTCCAGTCCGATTTTCAAGGCGGCCAGCGACGAATACAGATGCACACGCATGAAATTGGCCAGCGTGAAGCGGCTTTCAGGTGTTCTGACGAACAAGGGTCGTCCTTCGGTTATCCGGGTGATATGCTCACCAGAAACAGAATTATACGCCAGCAACCCACCCGCGTCAGGTTCGCCTAGTAGTGCATGCCGGTACAGGGTCTCATAAAGGTTGTTTTCATCAACCTCAAGGCCCATCAGGGTGATGAACTCACCAAACAAATCCACCCAGGCGTTCAAATCTGATGTGCAGTTGTTACTGTGCACCATGGCAACGGGCTTCCCGGTGGGTGTTGTGACCATATCAATTTCAGGATATACCTGCGAGAGCGCCTTTTCTAAAACAATCATCGCAAATACGGAGGTGCCCGCAGACACATTCCCCGTACGGACAGCAACGCTATTGGTCGCCACCATGCCGGTGCCAGCATCGCCCTCAGGGGGGCACAAGGGAACGCCTGCTTGGAATGTTCCAGTCGGGTCAAGCAGATGGGCACCCTCATCAGTCAGAGTGCCAGCCTCCTCACCCGCAACCAAAACCGTGGGCAGGATATCCTCCAGTTTCCAGGCAATGCCTGCTGATGATAAGCTTACATTAAACAAATCGATCATGTGCTGATCATAATTGTTCGTCTGGCTGTCAATGGGGAAAACACCTGAAGCCTCGCCTACCCCCAACACCTTCTGCCCAGTCAATTTCCAATGGACGTAACCGGCCAGCGTGGTGATGTGGGCAATTTTCTCCACATGCGCTTCCTGGTTGAGGATCGCCTGGTAAAGGTGGGCAACCGACCAACGCAAGGGGATATTAAAATTGAACAACTCGGTGAGTTCCTGTGCGGCCTGACCGGTGGTCGTGTTCCGCCAGGTGCGAAAAGGCACCAGCAACTCGCCATTCTGATCAAATGCCAGGTACCCGTGCATCATCCCGCTAAAACCAAGCGCGCCAACGCTTGCTAAGGGTTGACCATATTGTTCAACAACATTTTGGTTGAGGTCTTGAAAACAATCCTGCAGTCCATTCCAAATGTCCCCCAAGCTGTAGGTCCACTTGCCATCCTCATAACGGTTCTCCCAGGAATGACTTCCCAGGGCAATCGGCTGCTGAAGTTCATCAATCAGAACAGCCTTGATCCGGGTTGAGCCGAATTCAATCCCAAGTGCTGCCCGTGCGTTGATGATTGCATCCTGACTCTCGCGACCCAGTTGCATACACCACCTCCCAGTGGTTAATAATCTCGGATAATTAGATTGTCAACAGTACTTCAGCATTAAAAGCCATCCATAAATGTTCCACTACCACTATTGGCCTTCAAACTGATTATTTTTAAACATTACACAACCAAACTGTAATAATAGAGAATTCACACTTATCTTTCGATGCTTGTTGGTTAAGGATGATGTCAGCGATGATGATGTTAACAAAAGAAGCATCATGCACGAAATTTTTAATAAAAACAGATCAATAATGCGCCATTATCAAATTTCGTTAAAGGTCTCAAAAACGACATCTGACATGTGCGTGTTTCGAGTTGATTGAAAACAGTACCTTTAACCTCTTTATGTCGGCGGACAACCACTGGTGGATCAAACCAGTTAGCTGACGTCCTGGCTCATTGTGTAATCTTTTTCTTGCTGTAGACATCAAACAAAACAGCCAAAAGCAGAACAATACCTTTAATGGCCTGCTGCCAATCGATCCCAATGCCCATGATAGACATACCGTTGTTCATCACACCGATCAAGAACGCACCCACCACTGCACCAATGATCTTTCCAATGCCGCCAGTGGCCGATGCGCCGCCGATAAACACAGCGGCAATAACATCCAGCTCAAAACCATCGCCAGCTTTGGGGGTAGCAACGTTCAGACGGGCTGCGACAATCAAGCCGGCCAGAGCTGCCAGGACACCCATATTAACAAAAGTCAGGAAGTACAATCGTGTCGTGTTGACGCCTGAGAGCATCGCCGCCTTCACATTGCCGCCCATGGCATAGATCCGGCGCCCAATGACCGTTTGGCTGGTGATGAACGCATAGAAAACGATCAGCACAAACAAGATGATCAGCACTGTGGGCAGGCCTTTATATGATGCCATCAACCAGCATAATCCCATCACCGCCCCAACAATGATAAGATTTTTAATGATCATCAAATAAGTCGGGAGAACTTCAAATCCATACTTCTTTTGTTTATTCCTGTTGCGTAAATCAAAAAAGACAATCAAAATCGAAACGATCGCCCCAATCACAACAGTTGTCACATGAAAGCCATCATGATTGAAGAAATCAGGTATAAAACCCGAGGATAGACGCTGGAAAGGTACAGGGAATGGACCCACAGCCTCACCCTGGAGCATCACAAGTGTCAAGCCCCGGAAGATTAACATGCCTGCCAGGGTAACAATAAATGCTGGAATCTTGGCATAGGAAATCCAATAGCCCTGAAATGCGCCTATAAAGCCGCCTAGCACTAGCGAAAGCAAAATCGTGACGAACCAGTGGATATTGTATCTAACCATAAAAACGGCGGCAACAGCGCCAATAAAGGCTGCCACCGAACCCACAGAAAGATCAATCCCGCCAGCGACGATGACCAAAAGCATACCCAGGGCCATAATAATAATGTAGCTGTTCTGCAGAACAAGATTGGTAATATTGATCGGCCTTAACAGGATGCCATTTGTGGTATTCTGGAAGAACACAATAATCACAATTAATGCGATTAATATGCCATAATCTCTAACATTTTTCCTCAAAAAGGTTAACAGCGTTTTCATAGATACATTACCTCGTGTTATTCATGATATGGGTCATCACTATTTCTTGAGTTGCATCGCTGGTGTTCAACTCAGCTGCAATCCTGCCCTTGCTCATTACATAAATCCGATCACAGATACCCAAAATCTCTGGCAGCTCTGATGAAAGCAGGATGATTCCCTTTCCTTCAGCCGCAAGCTGGTTGATAATATTGTATATCTCGTACTTCGCGCCAACATCAATACCGCGTGTGGGTTCGTCAAGCAGGAGGATGCCCTGGTTGGCAAACAGCCATTTGCTGAGGACAACTTTCTGCTGGTTTCCACCGGAAAGGTTCAGCGCCAATTGCATGATACTGGAGCATCGAATATTCAATTTATCTCGAAACTCCCTGACCATTGATAACTCTTTGGGCTCTTCAATCACACCAAATTCTGATACGGACTCCAGGTTTGCAATAGAAATGTTTTCTTTGATGGGGTGAATGAGCACCAATCCATAGGCTTTTCGATCCTCAGTCGCATACGCAATCCCCTGAGAAATGGCCTTTTCTACCGTGCTGACATCGATTTCCTCGCCGTATTTATAGGCGGTACCGCTGATATCTTTGCCATACGAACGGCCGAAAATGCTCATCGCCAGTTCGGTTCTGCCAGCTCCCATCAACCCTGCAATCCCTACCACCTCACCCTCGCGGACATTAATATTGATATCCTCACAAACCTTTCGGTCCTCCCGAAGAGGATGATAAACATTCCAGTCTTTAATTTCAAACATGGTCTTACCAATTTTTACGTTTCGCTCAGGGAAGCGGTTGGTCAAATCGCGTCCAACCATACCTCGGATAATCTGATCTTCAGTGACTTCCTGTTTGTGGCAATCCAGGGTTTCAATCGTTGCACCATCTCGCAGGATTGTGATCGAATCAGCAACCTGTAAAACTTCATTCAATTTGTGAGAGATCAAAATGGAAGAAATCCCGTTCTCCCTGAATTGGCGCAACAGGTTGAGCAATTTCTCGCTATCACTATCATTCAGGGATGCCGTCGGTTCATCCAAAATCAGCAACTGAACTTCCTTGGCGAGAGCTTTAGCAATTTCAACCAGTTGCTGCTTGCCAACGCCAAGATCTTTCACCAGTGTTGATTGGGATTCCTCTAAACCAACTTTCGCGAGAAGATCTCTTGAAGCGGAAACGGATTCCGTCCAATCAATGATCCCGTTTTTACTTTGTTCATTTCCAAGGAACAGGTTCTCAACAATTGAAAGAAAAGGAACAAGTGCCAGTTCTTGATGAATGATGACAAGGCCAACATCTTCAGATTGTGTAATGTTCCGAAATTGGCATTCCTTTCCCTTAAAATAAATCGTACCTTCATAGGACCCATACGGATGCACGCCGCTCAAAACCTGCATCAGCGTCGATTTGCCGGCGCCGTTTTCGCCTACCAAAGCATGGATCTCACCTTCGCGCACACTAAAACTAACATCATCAAGCGCCTTAACACCAGGAAAAACCTTCGTGATATTACGCATTTCCAAAATGACATCTGACATAATCAATCGTCCTTGTTACCTCTGGTATATTCCCTCAGCAACGCGAATTAATGATTTCCATTTATGAGGCGTTGCACTTTTTTGCCAAATTTGTCAGGTTTAGCGTGTGAGAGCAAAAATTTTTGCCCTCACACGCTTATTTAATAAAGGTTTTACTGGAGGTCAGCCTCTGTGTAATAACCGCTGCCCACCAAAAGGTCATAGTAGTTATTGATGTCGACGCTGTAGGGAATCAGCAAGTAGGAAGGTACAACTTTGACACTATTGTCGTAAGTGGTTGTGTCATTGATCGGCACTTCCTCGCCTTTGAAATAAGCATCCACCATCATCGCGGTTTGCCTGGCCAGGTCACGAGTGTCCTTGAAGACAGTGTAGGTCTGTTCGCCAGCGATCATCGATTTAACTGATGCAATTTCAGCATCCTGACCGGTCACCACAGGCATCGGCTGGCCTTCTGTGCCGTAACCAACACCTTTCAGTGAGGAAATGATGCCAATGCTCAAACCGTCATAGGGTGCCAAGACAGCATCCACACGCTTATCGGTGTAATGTGCACTCAGCAGGTTATCCATACGAGCCTGGGCAACGATGCCATCCCACCGCAGGGTGGAAACCACATCCATACCCATCTGTCCGCTTTGAACAATCAGTTTGCCGCTGTCAATGTAGGGCTGTAGGACAGACATCGCGCCATCATAGAAATAATAGGCATTGGTGTCGTCTGGTGAACCACCGAACAGCTCAAGATTGAACGGACCTTCAGCATTCTTCAGATCCAAGCCTTCTTCAATTTGCGAGCCCATAATCACGCCAACGCCAAAATTATCGAAGGTGGCATAGTAGTCAACATTCGCAGAATTGACGAGCAAGCGGTCATAAGCAACGACGAGGATGTCGTTGTCTTTGGCTTGTTGAAGCGCATCAGTCAGGGTTGCGCCATCGATCGCGGCGATCACGAGGACATCAACGCCCTTGGTGATCATGTTCTCGATTTGGTTCAGCTGGTTGGGGATATCATCATCGGCAAATTGCAGGTCGGTTGCGTATCCCATTTCCTCGAAAACGGCAACCATGCTCTCACCATCTGAAATCCAGCGTGTAGAGGTCTTTGTCGGCATCGAGATGCCCACAAATTTCTTCTCTTCAGTTTCCTCTGCTGCGGTGCTGCCGCCGCATGCCGTTAGCACCATGGAAGCAAGCAGCAATACGCCTAGTAAAACAAACAGTTTCTTTTTCATTTTTCTCCTTATTTTGTTTACAGATTCTCTCCTAATGGAGTTTGTTAAAGGTTCAGCATGTTTTTCGATGTGAGCAGTTAAATTTCATGTGACCACATCTCTTGAATAGACAATTCTCTAATCCCTACAATCACCTCCTTAAATAAAACCGTGATGTTGTGATGGTTTTCGTCTAGAACTTTCTCGCTTAATTAAAATCGGGTCCATCAACAACGAAATTTGCGTCCCTTGGTGATGACGTCCCGAACTTGAACGAACAATCTTGATCAACTCCTCAACTGCAACTTTTCCCACCATGCGCTGGTCCTGGTGAACGGAGGTTAATGGAGGGTTATAATAAGCGGCTTCTGGCACGTTGTCAAACCCAACAAGGCCCATATCCTCTGGCACCCGAATACCCTGCTGAAGTAATACGTGTAAAACGCCCAGTGCCATTTGATCGTTCCCGACAAAGATGGCGTCCATCTCAGGATATTGGTCAAGAAGAATATGGATTTGTTCAGCGCCTTTTTCAGCCGACCAATCACCCATCACACTGTGATGGTCACTGACCATGTACCCCGCTTCTCTCAACACATCTTCCCAGCCTCTCATCCGCTGACGAGATTCCCACCAGTCCAAAGGCCCGGCTAGATGAGCGATTTTCGTATACCCCTGGTCTAACAAATGCTGGGTTGCCATGCGGCCACCCAGGTAGTTATTAACTGCAACAACGTTGATATCCTTCTGCGGTTCCATCGTCAGAAAAACAAGGGGGACGCCGATTGTCTCCGGAAGATTGCGAATCCATTTTCGGTTCTCCCCTACTTCAGGCACTGCCCAAATAATTCCGTCAACTTGTCTTGAAAGTAAACTACCCAGAATTTCTTCGATGTCGTTGGTGGAAAAGCTGGGCAACTCCATCAGCTGCAAGGAATAGCCCGCTGCTTCTGCGACAGTGGTAATGCCATTCAAAACGGTTAAAGGCCCGGTTAGCTTAAGACCTGCAATCACCACCCCCAGGGAGTAACTTTGATTGCTGATCAGGCTGCGCGCCAAAAAATTTGGCCGATACCCCACCTGATCTATGATTTCTTTTACTCGCTGGCGAGTATCAGGCGCCACATCGGGATGGTCATTCACAACGCGGGAAACGGTCTGGGTAGAGACATCAGCAATCAATGCCACATCCTTCAAAGTCACCCGATCAGATTTATGAATTACCATGCGATGATCCCTACGATCATTGTAATAATTTCCCGTTAGCGTTCCCGATAACGTTATCGGGAACGTCAACAATATTGTAAAGACATTTTCCCCCCTTGTCAATAGGGTTTAAGTAATCTGATAATTTTGGTACGAGTTGTTATAAATGGGAGTATTTTATGAGGATTATAACAATTGACAGGATTATTTTAATTTATTCGCATCCATGCCGCTCCTGATTTTTTAAAACTTAGGTTGAAATACAGATTTTCTCATCAATGAGATAGAACCAACCAGCTCCCCTGTTCAGCCACCC